>JBKJUI010000343.1:0-3027 GCA_046590775.1 Acidimicrobiales bacterium | reverse complement strand
CGCCGACTCGGTGGCCCGCTTGCCGATCGACCGTCGCTTCCAGCGGTCCAGGTCGAACTCCTTCGACACCTCGAGATCATCGAGGAAGTCCCGGGCCAGCGCCGCCACCAGCTCAGGGTCGCGGACGGCGACGTTCAGCTCGTCGTCGAGGCCCATCGACCGGTGGTCGAGGTTGCTCGAGCCGACGTTGGCCCAGCCGTCGGCGATGACCACCTTGGCGTGGATCATGGTCGGCTGGTACTCGAAGATGCGCACCCCCGCCTCGAGCAGCCGGCCGTAGCAGCGCTGGCCCACCTGGCGGACGACCTCCTTGTCGATGTTCGGGCCGTTCAGCAGGAGCCGTACGTCAACCCCCCGCTCGGCCGCGGCGGCGAGGAGGTCGACGAAGGCCTTCCCGGGCGCCAGGAAGGCCGTGGTCAGCCACAGGCGCTCCTGGGCACCGGCGATCACGGCGTTGAACATGTGCAGCGCCACGGTTCCGCCGGCCTTGGGCGAGCTGCGCATCACCTGCACCTCGATGCCGTCGTCGAAGGTCTCTGGCTTCGGGTAGTGGGCCGGCCCCAGCACGACCTTCTCGGCCTCGGTCCAGTTCTCCATGAACCCGCCGAGCACGTCGTGGACGGCCGGCCCCTCGATGGCCAGGTGCGTCTCCCGCCAGTGGTCGGGGTCCTCGGCGTCGCCGCTCCACACGTCGGCGATCCCCACGCCGCCGGAGAAGGCGATGCGGCCGTCGACGACCAGCAGGCGCCGGTGCATCCGGTTGTTGAGCTTGTGGACCGTGTACCAGCTCGGCTTGCGGAAGAAGGCGACGGTGACTCCGGCGTCCCTCAGGTCGCGAACGATGCTCGGCCCGACCTTGGACGACCCCCAGCCGTCGAGGACGACGTTCACCTCGACGCCGGCCCGGGCCCGATCGGACAGTGCCTCGGTGAACGACGAAGCCACCTCGCCCGGCCAGTAGATGTAGGAGGACAGGTCGACCGTCGAGCTGGCCGATCGGATGGCGTCGAGCATGGCCGAGAAGGTCCTGTCGCCGTTGCGCAACAGGCGAACCCGGTTGCCAGCCGTGACCGGGGCACCGGACAGCGCGGCCAGGAGTCGCATGAACTCGTCGGAGCCCGGGCCCGGCGGCTCGGGGAAGTGATACGACGTCCGGGCGTTGCGCCGATACCTCGCAGTCCCGTAGGCGTACGTGCCGAGCAGGCCGACGCCAGCCGGGATGCCGACGGTGCGCAGCACCGTCGTGGCGGCCGACCGCACCGCGGCGACCGTCGGCGCTCGGGGCAGCGGCGCCGGCACGGCACGAAGGTACCCCTCCGCGACGCGAACCGAACAAGTGCCGCGGCCGCACCCGTCGCCTGCGCGACGCTGACGCCGGTGCGCCACCTCTTCCCCGGTCCCGGTCCGACGGGCGCCGTCGATCTGGCCATGGCGTACGAGTGGCCGGCCGAGGTGTGCCTGCGGGTGAACTTCGTGGCCTCGCTCGACGGGGCGGCCACGGTCGAGGGCCGCTCGGGCGGACTCGGCGGCCACGCCGACAAGCTCGTCTTCTCCCACCTGCGGGCCACCTGCGACGTCATCCTGGTGGGAGCCGGGACCGCCTCCGCCGAGCGCTACCGCCCGGCGACCGTTCCGGTGGCGGTCGTCAGCGCCCGGCTGTCCCCCTCGCCCGACGAGCGCCTGTTCAGCCCGGGACCGGGCACGGCCACACCGTTGGTGCTCACCTGCGCCGCCGCTCCCGATGACCGGCGGGCAGCCTTGTCCCGGGTGGCCGAGGTGGTGGACTGCGGTCAGGAGGCCGTCGAACCCCGCCTGCTTTTCGCCGAGCTCCAGGGTCGTGGGATGCGGCGGCTCCTGTGCGAAGGCGGCCCTCGCCTGTTCACCAGCCTCCTCGTCGCCGACCTGGTGGACGAGGTCTGCCTGACCGTTGCGCCGCTGCTCTCCCCGAGCGACGCCTCCCGCATCACCGCGAGCTCGCTGTGGGTGCCCCACGCCGCCCGGCTGGTGTCAGCCCTCGAGGAGGACAGCACGCTCCTGCTCCGCTACTCCCTCCGCTGACCGCCCTCGGCAGGAGCCGGTGCCTCCTGCACCGACGGGAGACGGTTCAGGTGGTCGATGAGCTGGCGGAGGCGGCCCAGCTGGAGCCGGTCGAAGGGGAACGACAGACGGTGCAGGTCGAGGCTGTCGCCCTCGGCCACCTCCTCGGGCGACGGCGCCACCAGCGCGTAGCCCCCCTGTCCGGGGACGCAGATGTCGCCGAAGGCGTCGTCGAGCTCGGCCACCTCGTCGGGCGAGGGCTCGACCTTCAGGCGCAGCACGAGGCGGGTGCCCACGTACCGCAGGGACGAGTAGCTCCGGTAGAAGCCCAGGATCTCGTCGGCGGCCTCGTCGACGGAGTCGGTGATCCGGTACAGGGAGAGGTCGACCCGGCCGACCAGGTCGCGCTTGACCACCTCCTCCTCGACGAAGCGGCTCCACCCCTCGAAGTAGGTCCCGCCGGGGACGTCGAGCAGCACCACCGGGGCGGGCTCGGCCTTGCCGGTCTGCAGGAGGGTGAGCAGCTCGAAGGACTCGTCGAGCGTGCCGAAGCCGCCAGGCAGCACCACGTAGCCGTCCGACTCCTTGATGAGCATCAGCTTGCGGGTGAAGAAGTACTTCATGGTGACGAGCTTCGGGTCGGACTCGATGAAGGAGTTGGCGCTCTGCTCGAAGGGCAGGCGGACGTTGACCCCCATCGACAGGTCGACGCCGGCGCCTTCCATCCCGGCGGCCATGATCCCCGGGCCAGCGCCGGTCACCACCATCCACCCGGCCTCGGCGATGCGGGCGGCACAGTCCCGGGCCTGGGCGTACATGGGATCGTCGGGCCGGGTGCGGGCCGAACCGAACATCGTGATCTTCTGCTTGTCCCGGTACGGCCGGAAGACCCCGAAGGCCAGCCGCATCTCGGCCAGGGCGGCGCTGGTGATCTTGAGGTCGAGCTTGTCGTGGTCCTCCTTGGCCAGCAGCGCCACGGTGGCCAGGCAC
>JBKJUI010000041.1:0-2539 GCA_046590775.1 Acidimicrobiales bacterium | reverse complement strand
CCGCGCCTCAGAGCCCCGAATGCAACATCGATCCAACGTGAAGCCAACATCTATCCAACATTGATCTAACATTTCCTGTCTCATCAGCCGGCGCGGTCCGGCACCGGCGGGGCCGGTGGGGCCGGTGGGGCCGGTGGGGATCGAACCCACGACCGAGGGATTATGAGTCCCCTGCTCTAACCATTGAGCTACGGCCCCCGAGCGGCGCACCGTACCTGCTGGTCAGACGTCCAATGGCTCGTTCGGCCCATGCAGCGAACGGCTCGGCTGTCGATCAAGAGCCTGACGTGTTGATCCTGTCCGCACTCGCGTTGCTCCAGCTGAGCATCTTCGTCGCCTTGGCCAGCTGGGCGGCGTCGATCCACGCGGCCCGGCGCGAGGTGCAGGAGCGGAAGAACCTCCTGGTGCCCCGGCCGGCGGCCGACGAGCCCTGCGTCCTGGCCGAGGCAGAGCGCACGGCCCAGCTGGGCAGCTACGCCATCGACCTGGCCACGGGGGAGCTCGCCTGCTCGCACGAGCTTCGGCGCCTGTTGGACCTCGGGCCCGACCAGGTGATCGACAGCGCCGAGGCGCTGCTGTCCTGTGTGCACCCTGCCGACCGGGACAACGTGTCGGCTGCCTGGGAGGAGGCGAAGACCGCCGGGCAGTCGGTGACGGTCGAGCACCGCATCGTGCACCCCGACGGCGCAGCCCGCTGGATCGACGGTCGGATCCGAATCTCCGAGGACGAGACGAGCTCGCAAGGAAGGCTCACCGGCACCATGCAGGACGTCAGCGCCCGGAGGGCCGTGGAGAGCGCCCTCGCCCACCAGGCCCTCCACGACTCCCTCACCGGGCTGCCGAACCGCGCTGCGTTCCTCGGCCGCCTGGCCCGGGTGATGGCCCACCGGCAGCTGCGGCCGAGCGGGCTCGCCGTCTTCTTCTTTGACATCGACCGCTTCAAGTGGCTCAACGACAGCCGGGGCCACGCCGCAGGGGACGAGCTCCTCGTGAAGGTCGGCCGGCGCCTCCGGGCCACCATGCGCCCGGGTGACACGGTGGCCCGCTTCGGGGGCGATGAGTTCGTAGTCCTCTGCGAGGACATGCCGTCAGAGGAGGAGGCGCTCCACCTGGCCGATCGGCTGGCCTGGGTGCTCAGGCGACCGGTCGACGTCGACGGGGAGGAGACGTCCATCACGGTCAGCATCGGGATCGCCTTCCTGGCGGCGGGCGACGTGTCGATGACGTCCGAGGCACTCGTCCGGGACGCGGATGCCGCCATGTACGAGGCCAAGGAGGCGGGGCGGGACCGCCACCAGATCTTCGACGCCTCGACCCGCCTGGCCGCATCCACCCGCCATGAGACGGTCGAGGCGCTCCGGAGCAGCGTCGAGCGGGGCGAGTTCGTCGTCCACTACCAGCCGATGGTCGACCTGGCCTCCCGCCGCCTGGTCGGCTTCGAGGCGCTGGTGCGCTGGGACCGGCCTGGCCATGGCCTCCAGCCGCCTGACTCCTTTCTGGCCCTCGCCGAGGAGACCGGGCTGATGCTCTCCATCGGTTCGTCGGTCCTCAGTACCGCCTGCCGCCAGGTGGCCGCGTGGCAGGCCACCGACGCCGACCTCAGCGTGTCGGTGAACCTGGCCCGCCGACAGCTGCTCGACCCCGACATGGTCGAGGTCATCGAGTGCTCCCTCGTCGAAGCCGGGCTCCTCCCCCAGCAGCTCCACGTCGAGATCACCGAGGGCATCCTGCTCAGCGACCCCGAGGCCAGCGCCCGGGCGATCGCCCGGCTGCGGAGGCTCGGGATCGCCGTCGCCGTCGACGACTTCGGGAGCTGCTTCTCGTCGCTCACGTTCCTCAAGCAGTTCCCGGTCGACATGTTGAAGATCGACAGGACCTTCGTGACGGGGCTCGGCCAGGAGCGGGAGGACCGGGCCATCGTCACGGGTGTCGTCGACCTGGCCCACGCCTTTGGCCTGACCACCGTGGCCGAGGGGGTCGAGACACTCGAGCAGCTGGACGAGCTGCGGGCCATCGGCTGCGAGCTCGGCCAGGGCTTCCTGTGGAGCCGGCCGCTCCCCGCCGAGGAGGCGGAGCGCTGGCTGCACCAGCACGACCCGGTTCCCGTCCTCGACGTCCCGATGGGCGTGGTGGCAACGACGACGCCGGTCCTGGTCGAGCACGGCCACCGAGTGCTCGTCGTCGACGACGACCGCACCTACCGCCAGATGTTGCGCCTCATCGTGGAGGGGGGCTCCAGCTATCGCGTCGTCGGCGAGGCCCAGGATGGTCGGGAGGCCATCACGCTCGCCCGCAACCTGTCCCCCGACGTCATCCTCCTCGACCTCGCCATGCCGGGCATGGGCGGCCTCGAGGCCCTACCCCTGCTCCTCGCCGTCGTGCCGTTGGCCAGGGTCGTGGTGCTCTCGTCCCTCGAGCCGGCCTACCTGATGGAGCAGGCCGGCGGCCAGGGCGCCGCCGCCTTCTGCACGAAGCTGGAAGCGCCCGAGACCCTCCTGCAGGCCCTCGGCCCGGCATTCGCCGCCTGACCCCTCGATCA
>JBKJUI010000217.1:0-6430 GCA_046590775.1 Acidimicrobiales bacterium | reverse complement strand
GCTCGCACGGGCTGGCCCGGCATGGTTGCCCCTTACTTGTCGACGTTGAGCCGCACCCTGCACATGGTGCCTCTGACAGCTACAGGTAGGCGACCCGGAAGATGAAGCTCTCGGCCTCCTCGTCGGCCTCCTCGGCGTTGGCGGCGTTCAGCACCTCGTCGTGCTCCTCGCCCGCCGCGTTCCTCCAGCGGGCCACCCACTGCGGCGGCTGGCCCGGGCTCTCGTCCTGCCACACCTTCAGCAGCTCCACGGAGGCCTTCCGGGCCCAGGTGATCTGGAGGCGCTTCACCTCGCCGTCGGCGTCCTGCTCGACGTAGCCGGTCATGGCCGGCGTCCACGTCCAGGTCTCAGAGAGCTGGTCGTCGATGAAGAACTCCATGACGATCCGGTAGTCGTCGTCGTGCTGCTTGACCACGGCCGACTTGAAGGCCGGCTCGTAGTTGCGCGCCTGAAGTGGGTCGAGCGTGATCGTCCTCATGCGTGCCTGTCCACAGCGGTACAACCTAGGTGGGTTGCCGCCGCTGTCTTCAGGAGAGGGGCTTGACCTCGCCCGCCTGCTGGCCCTTGTTCCCCGGGATCAGCTGGTACTCGACCTTCTGCCCCTCCTGGAGCTCGCGGTACCCCGAGACCCTGATCTGGGACTGGTGGACGAAAACGTCCTCGCCGCCCTGGTCTGGCGTGATGAAGCCGAAGCCCTTGGTGGCGTTGAACCACTTCACCGTGCCGGCGTGGACATCGTTGTCGGCCATCTGACTCTCCGAAAACCTCCACGCAGGCTTGGCGCCACCGGAGCAGAACTGCTGCGGCGACCACCCCCCTGGCGTGGGGTTGCAGGGAAGGCTGCCGCAGCATAGGCAGATCGGGGGTCGCCACGCCCGTGCCGGCCGAGCCGGGAGCTAGGCCACCTTGCGGGCCGGTGGGCGGGCCAGCTTCAACCGGGCCCGCAGCTCGACTTCGGGGAGGTCCAGGGCCTGGAGCAGGCGCCGCTTCGGCCGCTCGGCGATCGCCCGGCTGACGGCATTCAGGTCGGCCCCCTCCTCGAGCGAGACCTCGATCTCGATGGCGAGCGGGTGCTGGCGGACGACCTTGGCGCTGGCGTCGGCCACCCCCTCGACCCGTCGCACGTCGGCGGCCAGCGCCTCGGTGAGCGCCTTGGCGCTGACCTCGACGGAGGTGACGTGCTCGGTCCGGCCGAGGGCGACGAGGCTCACCGGACGGTCCTTCGGCAGCTGGGCCAGCAGCCAGGAGAAGCCGAGCCAAAGGAGCGCCAGCCCCGCCAGGGCGAGGAACGAGAGGAGGAGAACCTGGCGCTCCCGGGCCTCTCGACGGAGCCAGGGCGAGAGGATCGGGTCGTATCCATGGCCGCCGAACACCCCCGCGCCCCGCAGGAGCCCGGCGACACCGAGAGAGGCCAGGACCAGGCCGAGCACGACCAGGAGGGCTCGATTGAGGCGGTCGGTGCCCCCGCGCATCAGGAGTCCTTGGCCGGCTGCTGCGCCACGTGGACCTTCACCGGGCCAGCGGCGTCGGCGCCTCGAGCGGTGAGGGAGCTCCGGGCGGCGACCGCCAGCTGCTCGCGCATGGCCTGGGGGTCCCCGGCGATGACGGTGGCCCGCACGTCGAAGCCCCGGCGCCGCAGCTTCACGCGGGCGGTCGCCACCCCGTCGACCTGCCTGAGGTCGGCCGCCACCTCCCGTTCCAGGTCCCGCCGGGGCACCCGCGCCGGCAGGGGGGCGCCGCCGGCGGCAGCCACTTCGGCCGGGCGCTGGCGGAGCAGCTGCAGGGCCACGAGCAGCACCCCGGCGGCGATCAGGGCGATGCACGCCAGCCGGGTCGAGCGCTCACCCCAGGCCTGGGCCGAGAGATCGGACAGCCACCGGTCATGGGGGACCACGACCGGCTGGGCGCCCATGACGGCGGCGCCGATCTCGAACAGGGCCAGCGCGCCTCCCACGATGAGGGCGAGGGCGAGGATGGCCCCGAGCGCCCGGTTGACGAAGCCCATCAGCGCACCCGAGGCCGTTCGCCGCCGTGGGGGCCCGCCAGCCCGTGCACGTGCACGCTGACCCGGCCGAGGGGGCGACCGGTCAGCTGCTCCAACCTGCTCCCGACGTGGGCGGCCAGTCGCTCCACGGTGTCCCGCAGCGATAGGGGGTACCTGATGGTGACCGAGAGGTCGAGGTCGAGGTGCACCTGGTCGGCGGGGGTGCCGGCCGGGAGAGGGTGGTGCAGGGCGCGGCCGACCGGTGCCACCGAGGCGCGGCTGACCCCGTCGACCTCGTTGGCTGCCCGTGCGGCCAGCTTCTCCACGACGCGTGCGTCGATCCGCAGCCGCCCCGGGCCCTCGGCCGGAGCCGGAGGGGCGGCCGCCGGCAGCGGCGCCGTCGCGGTGACCGACGCGGCGCTGACAGACGTCGCCGTCACAGCCGGCGCTGCCGGCGCCCGTCGAGGTACTGCTGGACGTCCAGCTCACCGTCGAGGACCTTGGCCACGAGCCAGCCGCCGAGCCCGAAGAGCGCGACGACGCACGCCTCGGTGAAGCCGCCGAGGGCGATGGCGAGGCCGAGGGCGAGGCCGACGACGAGTCCGGCGAGCTTGGTCTCCACGGGGACTACCTCCAGGTCAGGGCGGGTGGATCAGTCGAGGGTGCGGCTCGGCGGACGCTGGCGGCCGAGGCCCAGCCAGCCCGCCAGGCCGCGGCGCCGGCGGTACACCGTCGGCACCTCGGCGAGCTGGACGGGGCGGCCCTCCCGGAGGGCGGCCAGCCCGGCGATGAACTCCTCGGGGTCGCCACCCCGGTCCGGGTGGGTGGCCAGGGCGAAGGCGCGCCGGCGACGTCGCTCCTCGCCGGCCGGTGTCGGGGCGTCATGCACCGGAGCCCCCGCCTGGGCCGGTCAGCGCAGGCTCGACGTCGAGGTCGTCGATGTGGACCTCCACCGGGAGCTCGCCGGCCGCCGGGATGACGGCGGCGCGGACCTTCTCCGCCAGATCCGGGAGAACGGTCCCGTAGCGGGCGACGACGTGCACCTCGACCCGGTCCTCGGCCAGGCGCACCCCGGGGACCGTCCGGCCGGGGAGGTAGGCGGCGACCTCGTGGCCGATCCCGCCGTGAAGGCGGGAGACACCCGCACAGGCGAGGGCGGCGGCGGCGATGGCATCGGGGTCCGGGTCGGCCACCGGGCTACTGGACCCGGGTCGCCGGAGGAGGCGACTGCTCGTCCCCGCTGTCGGTGCCGGGGATCCAGATGTCGTCCACGTTGATGTTGACCTCGGTCACCTCGAGGCCTGTCATCCGTTGGAGGCGGTCGATGACGTTCTTGCGGACCGCGGTGCTGAGGTCGACGATGGCCACCCCGTACTCGACCACCAGGTCGAGGTCGATGGCCGCCTGGCGCTCCCCCACCTCGACCTTGACGCCCTGGCTGGCCGTGCGCGCCTCGGTGTTGCCGGGGAGGATCTCGCGGATCGAGCCGAAGGTCCTGGTGGCGCCTGCGCCCATGGCGTGCACGCCGGCGATCTCCCGAGCCGCGAGCCCGGCGATCTTCGCCACGACCGAGTCGGCGATGCTCGTCTTGCCGCGCGACGTTACGAGCGCGCTGTCACCGCTCGGCACGCTTTCGAGCCCGGCCGGACTCGGTGTGGCTGTCGTCTGCACGTCGGTCATGGGTGCTCCTCCCCTGGGCCTGCCCTGTGGCGTTCCCCAGCACCTGCCGGGTCAACCGCCTTCGTCGGCGGAGCGCCCTCGCTCAGCGGCGGATGGCGAGGATCCCGAGGGTGCCCACGAACGGCTCGGTGCCGTTGGCGAGGCTGATGCTCGGCCCGCCGCGGGTCCGGGCGTAGGCCATGGCCTTGGCCAGGTCGCTGACGCCGTTCGAGGCCGGAAGCGGGGCGATGGCCAGGGTGCTGAGGATGCCGACGGCCCGGCCGCTGGCGTTGAGGTAGCCGCTGCCGGAGTCCCCGGGGATGCCGGGGGTCACGGTGTAGACAGATCGGGTCCAGCCTCCACCGGTCTCGCCCAGGCTGATGCCGGTCTTGGGGCTCAGCTGAGGGATGCCGAGCCGCAGCGAGGAGTTGCCGTAGCCGTGGACGGTCGAGCCCGACGGGGCCGCGGTGCCGAGCCCGCCGGGGCCTCCCCAGACGGGCACCGTCGGGTTCACCTTCGCCGTGTCGGCCGGGTCGAGCCGCACCAGGGCGAAGTCGTTGGAGGCGCAGGTGTTCGCATCTCTCTCGCCCCCGCCCTGCATGGTCAGCCAGCTGCTGTAAGCCAGGGTCCCCGGCCGGCTGGCCCCGCCGACGGTGACGGGTGTCCCGAGCGGGAGCGACCCGCTGGTGCAGCCGTTGGTGTCGGTGGCCGCGCCGGTGCCGGCGCAGTGGGCCGCCTGCCCGATGTACGTAGCTCCCGCGTCGTCGGTGAAGACGAAGTTCGCCGTGCACTGCGCGCCGCCGGTGAAGGTCATCACCCCGGGACGAATCCTGGCGGTTCCCACCGGCGCCCAGGTCGGGGTCGCGGCCTGGACACGGCCGCCGACCAGGGGGACCGCAACGAGCAGGAGGCCGGCAGGCACTACCGCGAACAGGGCACGACCGGAGTTGATGCGCGTGATCGTACCGCGTCGATGCCGGCCGAAACGGGCACCTTCGGGACTTCAGCCGGCTTTGGCCGCCAGCCGCTCGCGGGCCTGTCGCGACCGCTCGAGCAGGTGGGCCGGGATGCCGCCGACGGACTCGGCGGCCGCCTCCGCCGGCGCCTCGGCTGCCGGTCCGGCGGCGGCGGCGGGCGCTCCCTCGGGCCGGTCCTTCCACTCCCGCCACTCGGCCGGGGTGGCCAGCTTGGACCGGTCGACGGTCGGGATCGCCACCCCGTTCTCGAAGTCGACGAAGTACCGGATCCACGCAAGGCCGCTCACCATCGTCACCCGACCCGGTGTGCCGCGGGGCACGCCCCGCAGGTCGGTGAGGCTGACGACCTTGGTGCCACGCTTCAGCTGGTCGGGGTTCTCGTCCTTCGCCATCGCGGCCGGCAGGCTAGTGACGACGCTCGTCGCAGGGCACGTCTGCCGGTGGCGTGTGGCTGGCAGACTGCCGTGCCGTGGCTCCAGGCGCCGACGCCCCCGCTCGTCCGGCCCTGCCCCGCTTCGTCCTGGCCTCGGCCAGCCCGGCCCGGCTCCACCTTCTGCGGCAGGTCGGGATCCAGCCCGACCGCGTCGTCAGCGGTGTCGACGAGACCGCCGACGGTGCCGCCGCCGACGTGGCCCTCGAGTTGGCCCGGCGCAAGGCCGTGGCGGTGGCCGGCGGCACTGGTGGTGACGCCCTCGTGCTGGGCTGCGACAGCGTCCTCGAGCACGGGTCCCAGGTCCTCGGCAAGCCGTCCGGGCCGGCCGAGGCCACCGCCCGCTGGCACGCCCTGCGGGGCACGGTCGGCCACCTCCACACGGGCCACTGCCTGGTCTCGGTGGCGCGTGGTGAGGTGGCCAGCGTCCTCGAGGCCGGCGCCGCCACCGCCGTGCGCTTCGGCACTCCTACCGACGCTGAGATCGCCACCTACGTGGCCAGCGGCGAGCCGCTCCACGTGGCCGGCGCCTTCACCCTCGACGGCCTCGGCGGGGCCTTTGTCGACGGCATCGACGGGTGCCACTCGAACGTCATCGGCCTCAGCCTCCCCGTGCTCCGCCGCCTCCTCGCCCAGCTCGGCCTGTCGATCTCGGACTGGTGGTGAGGGTGTGACCGGGCGGTGGGAGGGCGACGACTACCAGGCTCGCTTCGACGCCCTGGCGGCCGAGGGGGTCGACGTTCACGGCGAGGTGCGCTTCGTGCTGGCCTTCTCCCCGACGAGCGTGCTCGATGCCGGGTGCGGCACGGGGAGGGTGGCCATCGAGCTCGACCGCCGGGGAGTCGAGGCGGTGGGCGTCGACGTCGACACCTCGATGCTGGAGACGGCGCGCGCACGGGCGCCCAGCCTGCGCTTCGAGGAGGTCGACCTGGCCGCGGCCGCCTTCGACCTCGGCCGCACCTTCGACCTGGTGGTGATGGCCGGCAACGTCCCCCTGTTCACCGCACCCGGCACTCAGGGCGATGTGGTCGCCGGCTGCGCCCGCCACGTGCCCACCGACGGGCTGCTCATCTGCGGATTCCAGCTGGGGCGGGGCTACGAGCTGGCCGACTACGACGGCGACTGCCGCGACGCCGGCCTCGAGCTGGCCGAACGGTGGGCCACCTGGGACCGCGACCCGCTCGACGATCGGCCGACCTACGCCGTCTCGGTCCATCGGCGACCTCGCTAGCAAGGCCTGCGGCCGGCGCTGGCCCTTCGGGCGGACTGCACCGAGGTGGCGGCCTTCGGCCGGCTGCCTGGTGTTCCGCCCCGGCCCTGAGAAGCCGGCCGGTGCGGCGGCCGGCGCCTGGTGTTCCGCCCCGGCCCTGAGAAGCCGGC
>JBKJUI010000002.1:0-19084 GCA_046590775.1 Acidimicrobiales bacterium | reverse complement strand
ATCAGGGTGAAGACCTGACCGGTGGAGAGCTCGCCCGGGTCACGCCGACCCGACGACGACAGGCAGTGGACGCACGCTAGGTTGCACCCGTACGTCAGCTCCCAGGTGAGGCAGATCGGTGCGTCGAGGCCGCGCTTCAGCTCCTCAGCCAGCACGGTCGACCGCGCCATGCTCGACCCGCTCGCGCAGCACCTCGGAGTCGAGGAGGGAGGCCAGGGCCCGCTCGAAGGCCGGCCAGCGGGTGGGGTCGATGCCCGAGGCGGCAAGGGCCTCGGAGGTGCCGTGGTGCTCGCCGAGCGAGCGGACCAGCGCCACCAGCTCGGGTGAGCGCAGGAAGCTGAGGCGGCGGGTCCCGTAGTGGTAGGCGAGAGCACCGAAGGGCTCTGGCCGCAGCGCCACCTGCGGGTGCAGCTCGAGGGCCGCGGCCCTGGGCATCGATCAGTACACCCCGCACATGCCGTCGATCGAGATCTCCTCGACGAGCAGCTCCTCCTCGACGAGCGGCTCCTCGCTGGGTAGGGCGGGCTCGGCCGACGGCTCGACGGGCTCGGCGGCAGGAGCAGACGGGGCAGCCATGGGCGGATGCTAGGCCCGAACCGACGCACGACGGACGACGAGAACGAGCCCGTCAACCGAGCGCCAGGGCCGTGGGTACGCTCACGCCGACCGGGGCCGGAGCCAGGGGAGGTGCCTACGTTGGAGACGACCGCAGCCGTGCTGTGGGAGGTCGGCGGCACGTGGAGCGTCGAGCAGATCGACCTCGACCCGCCGAAGGACGAGGAGGTGCTGGTCGAGCTCCACGCCTCGGGGATGTGCCACTCCGACGAGCACCTCGTCACCGGCGATCTGCCCTTCGGCCTGCCCATCATCGGGGGCCACGAAGGCGGCGGCGTGGTCAAGGAGGTGGGGAGGAACGTCTCGTGGCTGGCGCCGGGCGACCACGTGGTGTTCGGGTTCATCCCCTCGTGCGGGCGCTGCCCGTCGTGCTCCACCGGCCACCAGAGCCTCTGCGACCTCGGCGCCACGCTCGCCTCGGGCAGGCAGATCGCCGACGGCACCTCGCGCCACCACGCCCAGGGCAAGGACGTGGGCCTCATGTGCCTGGTCGGGTCGTTCGCCCACCACACGGTCGTCCACGAGGCCAGCTGCATCAAGATCGACCCGGGGATCCCGCTGGAGCGGGCCTGCCTGCTCGGCTGCGGCGTCGTCACCGGCTGGGGCGCATCGGTTTACGCGGCCGACGTTCGACCCGGCGACGTCGTCACCATCGTCGGCATCGGCGGCATCGGGGCGTCGGCCATCCAGGGGGCGAAGCTGGCGGGGGCGAAGAAGATCGTCGCCATCGACCCGGTGGAGTGGAAGCGGGAGCAGGCGCTCGCCCTCGGGGCCACCCACGTGGCGCCCTCCATGGGCGAGGCCTTCGACGTGGTCGGCCAGGCCAGCTACGACCGCATGTCCGACAAGGTCATCATGACCATGGGCGTGGGAAGCGGCGAGCTCCTCATCCAGGCCCTCGGCCTCACGGCCAAGCGAGGGCGGGTGGTCGTCGTCAACATCCACCCTGCGTTCGAGGTCACGGCCAACATCAGCCTCCTCGACCTGACCCTGATGGAGAAGCAGGTCGTGGGCTCGCTGTTCGGCTCGGCCAACGCCCGGGCCGACGTGCCGAAGCTCCTGGAGCTGTGGGCCAACGCCCAGCTCGACCTCGACACGATGGTGACCCGCACCTACCCCCTCGAGGGGGTCAACGACGGGTACGCCGACATGCGCGACGGCCGCAACATCCGGGGCGTGCTCGTCTACCGGTAGGCCGTAGCCTGAGCCGGCGTGGCACTGAAGATCGGGCCGATCGCCGTCGACCCGCCCGTGGTCCTGGCGCCCATGGCCGGGGTCACGAACGTCGCCTTCCGGAGCCTGTGCCGCTCGTATGGGGCGGGGCTGTACGTCAGCGAGATGGTCAGCGCCCGGGCCTTGGTGGAGGGGGGCGTGCGAAGCACACGCATGTCGAGCTTCGCCGACGACGAGCCCGTCCGCAGCATCCAGCTCTACGGGGTCGACCCCGCCGTGGTCGGCGAGGCCGTACGCCGCCTGGTCGACGGGGCCGGTGCAGACCACGTCGACCTCAACTTCGGCTGCCCGGCCCCGAAGGTCACGAGGAAGGGCGGCGGCTCGGCTCTGCCCCTGCACCCGGTCCTGTTCGCCCGCCTCGTCGGCTCGGCCGTGCGGGCGGCGGGCGCCGTGCCCGTCACGGTGAAGATGCGCATCGGCGTCGACGACGCCCACACGACGTCCATCGCCGCCGGGCTGGCGGCTGAGGCCGAGGGCGCCGCCGCCGTGGCCCTGCACGCCCGCACGGCAGAGCAGCTCTACTCGGGCGACGCCGACTGGGCCGCCATCGCCGAGCTGAAGGCGGCCGTCGCCTCCATCCCGGTCCTCGGCAACGGCGACATCTGGGAGGGGGCCGACGCCGTGCGGATGATGGCGGAGACCGGCTGCGACGGCGTCGTCGTCGGTCGCGGCTGCCTGGGCCGGCCCTGGCTGTTCCGGGACCTGGCCGACGTCTTCTCCGGCCGGCCGGTGGCGCCGCCGCCAGCCCTGGGCCAGGTCCTCGATGTGCTGACGACCCACGCCCGCCTGCTCTGCGACCTCCTGGGCGAGGATGCCGGCTGCCGAGACCTGCGCAAGCACATGGGCTGGTACCTCACCGGGTACCCCGTCGGTGGCGAGCGTCGCGGGCGGCTGGCCCAGGTGTCCAACCTGGCCGGGCTCAGCGAAGCACTGGCCGGCCTCGACCCCGCCATCGCGCCCCTCCCCGGCGCCGAGCGGTTCCGCCGAGGCCACACCAACGGGCCCCGCCGGGTCCACCTGCCCGAGGGGTGGCTCGAGCGCCTCGACGACCCCTCCCCACCGGCTGGAGCCGACGCCTTCTCCATCGTCTCGGGAGGCTGACGAGACGCCGACGGTTCGAGCGGTCCAACCTCGGAGATCCTCAGCGGCCCGGGCGGAGGTTCCCGTAGCGGTGCTTGGTCTCGCTCACCGACTGCTCCCGGCACCAGCGGGGGATCTCGACCGCCCCGACGGCCACCGGCCTGCGCCGGTCGACGTCGACGCCGGCTTCGGACGCGGCCCGCAGGATGCGGTCCGAGGTCGCGCCGAGGTCGCGGAGGCGGCCGGGGCGGGTGCCCTCGAGTGCGACCAGCCTGGCCTCGACGGCGGCGTCGTCCGCCGCCTCCTCGAGGCCGACGCCCACCACCGCGGCGGCCAGGCGGCACAGCGCCAGCTCGACGGCGTCGGTGGTGTCGTCGACCCGCAGCAGGACCGGCGGCCGCGGCCGGTGCAGGAGCGTGTTCGCCTCGGCTCGGAGCCGGGCCCGGTCGACGGGGCGGCGCAGCTCGGCCCAGGCCGCGGCGTAGGTGCGGCGAGCCAAGGCCACCCGGTCGGTCCCGTCGAGGTCCGACCAGCGAACCAGGCAGGCCACGTGCCCCGGGCCACCCGCCTTCGCCGTGGGACCGACGCTCGACGCCTTCCACCCCCCGAACGGCTGCCGGCCGACGATGGCGCCCGTGATGTGGCGGTTGACGTAGGCATTGCCCACCTCGACCCGGTCGAGCCAGGTCTCGACCTCGGCCTCGTCAAGTGAGTGGATGCCACCGGTGAGGCCGAAGCCGACCTCGTTCTGCAGGGCGATGGCGTGGTCCAGGTCGTCTGCCCGCAGCACGCCGAGGACCGGCCCGAAGGCCTCCCTCAGGTGGGTGCTCGACCCCGGCCGGACGCCGAGCTTGACCCCGGGGCGCCACAGGTGGCCCGACCGGTCCAGCTGGCGCGGCTCCACCAGCCACGCCTCGCCCGGCCCGAGGGTGGTGAGGGCGGCGAGCAGGTCCCCCTCGGGCGGCCGGATGAGCGGGCCCACCGAGGTGCGCAGGTCGGACCCCGGCCCCACGACCAGGCTGGACGTGGCGTCGGCGATGCGCCGGGCCAGCCCACCGCCGTCGTACACCGAGGCCTCGACGATGGCCAGGCTGGCCGCCGAGCACTTCTGGCCGGCGTGGCCGAAGGCCGAGCGCACGAGATCCCTGGCCGCCAGGTCGAGGTCGGCCGCCGCCGTGACCACGATGGCGTTCTTCCCGCTGGTCTCGGCGAACAGCGTGAGGTCAGGGCGCCAGCCCTGGAACATCCGGGCGGTGGCCAGCGCCCCGGTGAGGACGACCCCGTCGACCTCGCTCGAGGTGATGAGGCGACGGCCCACGTCGTCGTCGGGGCACGGCAGGAACTGGAGGACGTCGTCGGGGATGCCGGCGGCCCACAGGTGCTCGGCCAGGAGGCGGGCGGTGCGCACCGTCTCCGGCGCCGGCTTGAGGATGACGGCATTGCCGGCGGCCAGGGCGGCGAGCACGCCGCCAGCGGGGATGGCGTAGGGGAAGTTCCACGGTGGCGCCACCACCACCGTCCCGAGCGGGGCGCAGCGGACGTCCTTCCGCCCCAGCTTCGACGCCTCCTCGGCGTACCAGCGGGCGAAGTCGATGGCCTCGGACACCTCGGCGTCGCCTTCGACCACCACCTTCCCGGCGTCGAAGGCCATCGTGGCGATGGTGCGGCCCCGCTCCCCCGCCATGACCTCGGCGACGCCGCGCAGCAGGCGGCGACGCTCGGGGAGGGGGACGGCGCCCCACCGCGGTCCGGCGTTCCGGGCTACGGCTACCGCCTCGTCGACCAGCGCGGCGTCGGCCCGGGCCCAGCGATACCAGATCTGGCCCTCGGCCGAGGGGTCCTCGCCCGCCCCGTCGAGGTTGGGCCGCAGGTCTCTTCCGCCGACCCGCAGCGGCACCTCCGGCGGGACCGCTCCGGGGAGCGCGGCAAGGTGGCCCGCCACCCACCGCCGGTTGCCCGCCAGCGTGAAGTCGGTGTCGGGCTCGTTGGCGAACCCCCGGTCGTCAGGGGCGCGGCGCCGGCCGTCCTCGGCTGCCCTGTCCTGGCGGTGGCGGGGGCGCTCGTCGACGGCGGCACGCTCCCGCACCGAGGCCAGGAAGCGCTCCCGCTGGCGGTCAAAGGCGGGCGTCCCCGGCGCCAGGCGAAACAGGTCCCGGAGGAAGTTCTCGGGGGCTGTGTTCTCGTCGAGGCGTCGCACCAGGTAGGCGATGGCCGAGGTCATGTCGTCGGCCCGGGCGATGGGTGTGTACAGCACCAGCCTCCCGGTCGCCGACGCCACCGCCTGGGCCTGTCCTTCGGCCATGCCCTCGAGCATCTCGATGTCGAGCCGGGAGCTGGCGCCGGCCTCCTCGGCTCGCACCAGGGCCCAGGCCACGTCGAACAGGTTGTGGGAGGCGGCGCCGATGCGCACAGCGTCGCCCACGGCCGGCTCGAGCAGCCGGTCGAGGAGCCGCTTGTAGGAGGCGTCGACCTCAAGCTTCGACGGGAAGGGCGCCTGCGGCCAGCCGTGGACCTCGGCCTCGACCTGCTCCATGGCCAGGTTCGCCCCCTTGACCAGGCGCACCTTGATCGGGGCGCCTCCCCGCCGACGGCGCTCGACGGCCCAGCCGACCAGCTCGGCCGCCGCCGCGTGGCTGTCCGGCAGGTAGGCCTGCAGCACGATGCCTGCGGCGAGGTCGCCGAGCGACGGCTCGTCGAGGACGGTCCGGAAGGCGGCGACCGTCAGCTCCAGGTCGCGGTGCTCCTCCATGTCGAGGTTGAGGAACACCGGAGGCGTCTCGGCCTGCGCCGCCTCGTACAGCGGCTGGAGCCGGGCGGCCACCCGGGCAACCTCGGCTTCGAAGGCCAGGCTGCTCAGCTGGCTGCACAGCGCCGACACCTTGACCGACACATAGGTCACGTCGGGACGGCGGATCCGCTCGAGCACGGCCTCGAAGCGGCGGCCGGCCTCCTGGTCGCCGAGCACGGCCTCGCCGAGCACGTTGACGTTCGAGACGATCCCCTCGGAGCGGCGACGGGCGACGTGGGAGGCGAAGGCCGGGTCCTCGGCCGGGAGGACCACGGGACGGGCCTCGGTGCGCACCCGCCGGTCCAGCAACGAGCCCACCAGGCGGGGTGCGTGCGCCGCCGCGGCCACGCCGGCCCGGAGCAGCACCCGGTCGAGAACGCCGAGCGACGACGGCACGCCCGTGCGGCCCACCACGTCGACGAACCGTCGGGCCGCCCTGGCCGGATCCTCGATGCGGCCCACGTCGTCGGTCAGGGCCAGGGTGAGGGCGAGTCCAGCGGGGTCCTCGAGGAGCCGGGCCAGCCGCTCGGCCCGCCGGCGCTGGGCGCGGCTGGTGCGCCGCCGCCCATCGTCGAGCAGCCGTCCGGCCATGGCCGCCGCCGCCAGGGCCAGGCGGTCGTCGTCGCCGGGCGGGCCGTCACGCATCGCTCACCAGGGCAGCGGCAGCCGTTCGACCTCGGGCGAGGTCTCCCACGGCCGGACGCCGGACTTGTCGAGCGTCGGCTGGAAGGCCGGCCAGGTGTGAGCGGGGAAGACGTACTGCACGGGATCAACCTATCGACCTCGCTCTGCGCGCAGCGGCCCCACCCGCCCGCACCCGCTCTCGCCCGATCAGCCCCAGTGCAACGTGCCGATCGGCGTGCCGGTCGCCGTCCTCGACCGGGTGGTCGCACGGCCCGCCAGGTCCTGGAGCGGGCGGTCCTCCGCAAGGCCGGCTGATCCTCGTCAAAAGGGTCACAACGGTTGGCATTGCCGGCGGAGCATGAGAGGATCCACTTCAACGTTGGTTGGAACCCCGGCCGAGACGCTGCAGTGAACCTTGTGGAGGCCAGCCCGATGTCAGAGAACACGTTGCCGGCATCCGGCGAGCTGGCGCAGGTCGCGGCGACCCTGCTGCGCACCGGCTTCCACGCCGCGGTCGACAGCACCGAGGGGAGCATCGTCCTCCGCCTGCAGGGCGAGCTCGACATGGCCACGGCCCCGGGCCTGGCCCGGGCGATGGACACCGCCCTCGATGCCAGACCCGCCACCCTCGCCCTTGACCTCAGCGGCCTCACCTTCCTCGACTCGACCGGAATCTGCGTGCTCATCACGGCCTGCCGTCGGGCAGGCGACCAGGGCTGCGCCTTCGTGCTGCGGTCACCCTGCCGACCGGTGCTGAAGGCGCTCCGGCTCACCGGCGTCGACCGGCTCATGGCCGTCGAGCCCGGGGCCGGGGGCTGATCCACAGCCGGGCCGAGGCCCGCTGCCAGACTGGCCTCATGTCGAGCCCACGCTGGAGGCCCGGGCGGGTGGTGGTCGCCACCCTGGCTCTCGGGGCGGTGCTGTCCGGCTGCGGCGGCGAAAAGGGACGCGCCGATCCTCAGGGTGATCCCTCGGTGCCGGCGACGCTCCCGTCCTCGCTCGGGTCCCCGACCGAGACGTCCGCCCCTGGCCCGGCCTCCACGGTCGCCGCCGGTTCGGCGACGACCACCGCCCGAGGCGCGGTTCCCGCGCCCGCCGGGACCTCCAACCAGCTGTTCCCCCTCAATCCCGGCTTTCAGTCGGTGCGGCAGGGGTTCGTCAACAAGGGCAGCCGGCGTCTCGCCCACCGCCTCGTCTTTACCGTCACCGACGTCTCGAAGGAGATCGACGGCGTGCGCACGATCGCCGCCCTCGACCAGGACTTCGACGGCGGCGAGCTCGCCGAGCAGTCACTTGACTTCTTCGCCCTCGACAGCAAGGCCAACGTCCTGTAC
The DNA here is from genome assembly GCA_046590775.1 of Acidimicrobiales bacterium. Lineage (GTDB taxonomy): Bacteria > Actinomycetota > Acidimicrobiia > Acidimicrobiales > JAUJNH01 > JAUJNH01. The sequence goes on along the minus strand of JBKJUI010000002.1, from coordinate 11,410 downwards.
CTCGGCTCGTACACCGAGACCTACGAGGGCGGCCAGTTCGTGAACGCCACCGACGCCTGGCTGGGCGGGGTGAAGGGGGCGAAGGCGGGGACGCTCATCCCGGGGGCTCCGAGGGCCGGCACCGCCTCGTTCACCCAGGCGGTCGTGCCCGGCGAGGGCGCCGCCACCGCCAAGGTGGTCAAGACCGGTGAGCGCAAGTGCGTGCCCTACAAGTGCTTCAACGACGTCGTCATCCTCGAGGAGGACGGGTCCGAGCACAAGTACTTCGCCCCGGGGGTGGGCGGCATCCTCACCGAGCCCCTCTCGGGTGACCCGCAGGAGACCGAGGAGCTGATCAACGTCACCCAGCTCAGCCCAAAGGGGCTGGCCGAGCTCAGCGACGAGGCTGTGAAGCTGGACATGCACGCCCGCACCGTGGCCAAGGACGTCTACGGCCCCTCGGCCCCGGCGACGCGAACGCCCTGACCTCGTGGCCTCAGCCCTGGTGCGGGTCGAGGGCGTCTCCAAGACCTACAGGGAGAGCGGCCCGGACGCGGCGGTGGTCGAATCGCGCGTCCTCGAGGGCACCGACCTCGAGCTTCGAAGGGGCGAGACCACCAGCCTCGTCGGCGTGTCGGGGAGCGGGAAGTCCACGCTCCTCGGCCTCCTGGCCGGCCTCCTCCTGCCCGACGCCGGCGCCATCACCTTCGACGGGCGGGACATCACGCGGCTGGGCGATGGGGAGCGGGCCCGCCTCAGGGCCGCTCGGATCGGCATCGTCCTGCAGGCCGGCAACCTCGTCCCCTTCCTCACCGCCAGCGAGAACGTCGAGCTGGCCCTGGAGCTGGGCGGGGGCCGCCGGTCGCGGCCCCGGGCGCGCCGGCTCCTCGCCGACCTGGGGCTGGGCGCCCGCTCCGACCACCTCCCGCGCCGTCTCTCGGGCGGTGAGGCGCAGCGGGTGGCCGTGGCCGTGGCCCTGGCCAACGAGCCCGATCTCCTGCTCGCCGACGAGGTGACCGGCGAGCTCGACTCGACGACGGCCGACGAGGTCATCTCAGTCATCCTCGATGCCTGGCGAACGCGCGGCCTCACGGTGCTGTTCGTGACCCACAGCCAGGAGCTGGCCGTCCGGGCGCAGCGCCACCTGCGCCTCGTCGGCGGCCGGGTGCTTCCCCTTTGAGGCGCCCTCCCGGCGTCACGCTCGAGTCGGTGAGCCGGCACCACGCCACACCGGCCGGCCTGGTCCGGGCGGTGGACGGCATCTCCCTCGAAGTGGAAGGTGGCAGCAGCGTGGCCGTCACCGGCCCGAGCGGGTGCGGGAAGTCCACGCTTCTCAGCCTGGTCGGCGGCCTGGAGCGGCCCACCGCAGGACGGGTCGTCGTCGGTGGCGAGGAGGTATCGGCGATGGGCGAGCGGCAGCGGGTCGGCCTGCGGCGGCTGCACCTCGGCTTCGTCTTCCAGTCCGACAACCTTCTTCCCTTCCTCACCGCCGCGGAGAACGTCGCCCACCAGCTGGCGCTGGGAGCCGGAGCCGGAGCCGGTGCCGGGGAGCGCTGCCTGCAGCTCCTGGACGACCTGGGGATGGCCGACGCCGTCGACAAGCTGCCCGACCAGCTGTCGGGGGGCCAGCGGCAACGGGTGGCGGTGGCCAGGGCACTGGTCCACCGGCCGGCGCTGATCCTGGCCGACGAGCCCACCGGGTCGGTCGACGGCGCCAACGCCGCGGTCATCCTCGAGCTGCTGCTCAGATCGCAGCGGGAGACCGGCGCAACCCTGATCGTCGTGACCCACGACCCTCTCGTCGCCGATCGCCTCGACGGCGCGGTCGAGCTGCGGGACGGGCGGCTGTCGAGCCAGGCGGAGGTGTAGTGCTCGGCTACGTCTGGCGTGACGTGGTGCGCAACCCGCGGCGCACGATCGCGTCGCTGGTGGGCATCACGCTCGGGGTCGGGCTGTGCTCGGCGGTCCTGTTCTTCGACGACGGCTCGGGGGCCACGCTCACGAGGCGGGCCGTCGCCCCCCTGGCCATCGACGTGCAGGCCGTCCTCAACGCACCGCTCGGACGAACCCTGCGGCTCGATGAGCGGGTTTCGCCCTCCGGGCCTCTTCGGGTGGGCGATGAGGCCACGGTCACGCTCACGATCACGAACGAGGGCACCGTGGCCGCCAACGAGGTGGCGGTCAGCGGCGAGCCGCCGCCACCGCTGCGCCATGTTCCCGGCTCCACGGGGCTGGACCCACCCGGCAGCTCCCTGCCGGATGTCGAGGGGCAGAGCCCGCTGGCCCAGGGCCTGGCCCGCACCGGGCTGAACCTCGGCACGCTGGCGCCGCGGACGCAGGTCGCCCTCCGGTACCGGGCCCGGGCCGGGGCCGAGGTGGCCGAGACCGGCCGCCTGGAGCTCGAGGGCCGCATCTCGAGCCGCGAGGACGTGGTGCCGGTGCGGTCGAACGCTCCGTCGACGCTGACGGCGGCGCGGCTGCAGGAGGAGATCGGCCGCATCCCCGGCGTCGCCGCCGCCGATGCGCTGTCCTACGTCGACCTGCCGGCCACGTCGGTGTCCTCCGGCACGGCGACGGTCGCCGACCCGGTGCGGGTCTTCGCCTTCGACCGCAGCTATCAGGAGCACTACCCGTCGATCCGGGTCGCCGCCGGCTCGTTCGAGCCGGGCCGGGCGATGGTGAGCGCCGAGGCGGCGCGCACCCTCGGAGCCGAGCCGGGTGGCACCATCAGCGTGGCCCTGCCCGGCGGCGGCGGCCCGCTGACCCTGCCGGTCAGCGGCGTGGTGGACCTGGCCCAGGCCAGGCCCCTGTTCGCCAGCCGGAAGACGAGCAAACTCGAGGACTTCCTCTACGTGGCGAACGTGGTGGTGGTCGACCCTGCCACCTTCGAGCGCTCGGTCGTCCCCGCCTTCCGGGATGAGGCGGCGGCCCGGGGCAACGTCGTCAAGAGCCTCCCGGTCTCGGAGGTCGACGTGCTCGTCACCCGCACCCGGCTCCGCGCCAACCCGGCGTCTGCGCTCGCCCAGACGACCTCGGTGGCTCGGGCCATCGAGGCCATCGCCCCCGGGCAGGTCTCGCTCATCGACAACATCTCGAACACCCTGACCGTGGCCCGGGCCGACGCCGCCGTGGGCCGGCGGATGTTCGTCTTCCTTGGGCTCCCCGGGATCCTGCTCGCGGTTCTACTCACCGCCTACGCCGGCAGCATCCTCGCCGCCGCCCAGCGGCGGGAGCAGGCCATCCTCCGCCTGCGCGGCGCCGACCGTCGGCGCCTTCTCCGCATGCTGGCGCAGAAGGCGCTCGGCCTTGCCCTGGTCGGCTCGGCGGCCGGTGCCGGGCTGGGGCTGGCGTCGGCCATGGCCGTCCTCGGGCGGAGCGAGGTCGGCGCTGCCCCGCGGCGCGACCTGATCGGCTCCGCCCTGCTCAGCGTCGGGGCTGGCACGCTGGCGACGGGTCTGGCGCTGTGCCTCCCCGCCGCCTGGTCGCTGCGGCACGCCGTCCAGCAGGAGCGCCGGGAGATCGCCGCCAGCACGGTGCCGCGTTGGTGGCGCTGGCGGCTCGACCTGGTGCTGGTCGGCGCCGCCCTGCTGGCCGAGGTGGTGGCCTTCCTGACCGGAGCCTTCGACCCCCCGGCCACCAACGTCTCGGAGGGGCAGCCGGCGGTGCTCCCCGGGCGCCTCCTCCTGGCCCCGCTCTTGGCCTGGACCGGAGGAACCGTCCTCAGCGTCCGGCTCGTCACGGCGCTGACGAGGCGGCTGCCCGTGGCGGCCGCTCCACGGTTCGGTCCCCTGCTGCGCGGCACCCTGTTCCGTAGCCTCCGCCGCCGTTCCTCCGCCGTGGCCACGGGCAGCGTCGGCCTCGGCCTGGTCATCGCCTTCGCCATGGCCGTGACCGTCTTCGCCGCCACCTACGACGCCACGAAGGGGCTCGACTCCAGGTTCACCGTCGGCGCCGACCTCCGGGTCACCTCGAGCGTCCTGAGCGCTGCGCCGCGGTCGACCAGTGCGGACGCCGCGCTCCAGGTGGACGGCGTGGCCTCGGTGGCCCCCGTGGTGTCCAGGCTCGAGAACGCCGTGCTGATCGCCAAGTTCAACCAGGACCGCAAGGACCTGGCCGCCATCGACGCGGCCAGCTTCGAGCGCACGGCCGCCCTCTCCGACAGCTTCTTCGTCGACCAGACCGCCGAGGAGGCCTTCGAGGAGCTGCGGTCGGACCCGGGCGGGCTGCTGGTCGACGCCGAGACGGCTGACGACCTGTCGGTCGAGGAGGGCGACGAGGTCCAGGTGCTCCTGGCTCGAGGTACCGACCAGCAGGTGCTCGAGACGTTCCGGGTCGTCGGGATGTTCGAGCGGTTCCCCGGGTTCCCGTCGGGGATCAACCTGGTGGCCAACCTCGCCACCTACCAGGGGGCGACCGGCCTGACCGCAGCCGACTTCTTCCTGCTGCGCGCCGCCGACGGCAGCCGCGATGGCCTGGCCCGGGTCGAAGCCGGGCTGCGCAACGGCCCCGCACGGCTGGACCCGATAGACGTCGAGACGACGGCCACGGCGCTGAACCGGGACCAGTCGAGCCTCACCGCTCTCGACCTGAACGGCCTGGTCGGCCTCGACTCGGTCTTCGCTGCGCTGCTGAGCGCAGCGGCGATCGGCATCTTCGTGTTCGCCCTCCTGCTGCAGCGCCGTCGGGAGTACGTGACGATGCGCGCCCTCGGCCTGCACGCCCGTGAGCTGCTGGTGCTGGTCCTTGGAGAGGCGGCGCTGGTCGTGGTGGCCGGCCTGGTCGCCGGGCTCGTCGTCGGTGTGACCATGGCCCGGCTCCTGGTCCACGTCCTCCGCCCCCTGTTCATCCTCGACCCGGTGCAGACCCACCCCCCGGGCCGGATGGCGCTGGTCGCCCTCCTTCCGATCGCCGCGGCCGGGATCTCCGCCCTGCTCGCCACCCTCGCCCTGCGGCGCCTGCACCCTCCGGAGATCCTCCGCGACCTTTGAGCTGCTCGTCAGCCCCCACCAGCATCGGCATGGCTCTCCGGCCGGACCGATCGTCACGCCGGTGACATCTGCTCGAAACACGGGCGCGCTATCTCCGGGGGCGTGGCGGCACGGACGGGGGGCGGGACGGCCATCGCTTGCCTAGCCGGGGGCCTGGCCGCCGCCGCCGCCCTCTCCGCCGCCGCCGTTGCCGACGCCGCGTCGAGCTCGGTTCCGTCGCTCGTCGCCGTCGTCGACCAGCGGGTCATCCGCTCCGCCCCCGGCACCCTGAGCCGATCCGCCATCGACGCGGTGGGCACGAGCGACAAGCCGCTCCTCGAGGCCACGACGGTGGGACTGGTCCTGGTCCTCGGCCTGGCCGTCGGAGTGCTCGCCGCCAGGCGCCCGGCTTTGGGACGCGTCCTGGTCCTCGCCTTTGGCATCCTGCCCGTCGCCTGCGCCGCCTCCCTCGATCGCGTGCCCATCCTCGGGACGGCAGTGGGGGCCGCCGTCGCCGTCGTCATCGGGGCCCTCGTCCTGCACCTGCTCACCGGGGCGAGCGCCGCCGGCCCTGACCCTTCCCCGGCTGTCGACCGCCGTCGCTTCCTGGCCGGAGCATTCGGGGTCGCCGGCAGCGCCGGCCTCGCCCTCGTCGCCGCCCGCCACCTCGGCGGCCCGGGGACCGCCGCCCTCCAGCGTGCCCGCGTCCGTCTCCCTCCGGTGCCAGGCGGCACCGAGGCCGTTGCCACCGACCTGCCCCCCGTCGACGGCCTGACCCGCCTGGTGACGGCGAACGCCGACTTCTTCCGCATCGACGAGGCCTTGGTCGTGCCGTCGGTCGACGTGCGCACCTGGCGACTTGGGATCACGGGGATGGTCGACGCGCCGTTCCAGCTCACCCTCGACGAGCTGCTCGCACTGCCGCAGGTGGAGAGGGTCGTCACGCTCGCCTGCGTCTCGAACGAGGTCGGGGGCAAGCTCGTGGGGACCGCCCGGTGGTCGGGCGTACTGCTGTCCGACGTGCTCACAAGAGCCGGGGTCCAGGCCGGAGCCACGCAGGTGGTGGGCCGCTCGGTCGACGGCTTCACCGTCGGCTTCCCGGTGGAGGCGGCCGGCGGGGACGCCCTCATCGCCGTCGGCATGAACGGCGAGCCCCTCCCCCTCGACCACGGCTTCCCGGCCCGCCTGGTGGTCCCCGGCCTCTACGGGTTCGTGTCAGCCACCAAGTGGCTGAAGGAGATCCACCTCACCACCTGGGACGCCTTCGACGCCTACTGGGTCGACCGAGGCTGGGACGAGCGGGCCCCGGTCAAGGTCCAGTCCCGCATCGACGTTCCCCGCGACTACTCCCGGGTCAAGCCCGGCCGGGTCGCCGTCGCCGGCGTGGCCTGGGCCCCCGGCTCGGGCATCGCTGCTGTCGAGGTCCGCGCCGACGGCGGCCCGTGGCAGCCAGCCCGCCTCGGCCCGTCGATCGGCGTGAACGCCTGGCGCCAGTGGGTCCACGAGTGGGAAGCGGCGCCGGGCCCGCACCTCCTCGAGGTCCGAGCAACCACGTTGGACGGCACCGTCCAGACCGACGTGAAGAAGTCAGCCTTCCCCAACGGCGCCGCCGGCCACCACGAGATCAACGTGCGAGCGGTCGAATAACGGGAACAACTTGCTGGCAGTGACCCTCGACCGTGGCCGGGGCGTCCTCGAGCCCTCCTCGGTTGAGGACAGGACGGATCATCCGCAAGAAACCTGCTCCAGCTCGAGGATGAAGAGACGTTTCTCGTCCTCGGGGTTCACCCGGACGCGATAGGTCGTGCCGCCCACGGGCAGGCAGATCTCTTCGTAGATACCATACGAATCGGTGGCAGCCTTTGTCTCGAAGTTCTTGTATCCCTCAACGGCGCGACAGGTCGCGTCCACCGCGACCTCGATCTTCTTGACCTGGCCTGGGTAATACCTCACGCGAAGAGCGCCGATGTTGCGCCCGTCGAGCGTCAGAGCGAGCACGATCGGATCGCCCATCGGATCACCTGGGAAGAAGTTCAACAAGGATGTTCCCTCCTCGACGGCGATCTGCCTGCCCGGCGGAACCCCTCTCGAGACCGTGCTCGAGTAGCAGTCCGGAAGGCCTTTTAGCGAGGAGGCCGACGGCGCCGTCCTCTCGGGGTCACCGCCGATCTTGATCCGCAGGACCAGGACGCCGACCAGCAGGCCGGCCACTGCGGCGCCGATGGCGGCCCAACGAGGCCACGCCGACCAGCTCGCCACCGGGTCCGGGCGGCCGCTCGGAGCCCGGGGCGCCGCGTCAGGGGAGAGCTCCGCCGGCGACGACGTGGCCATGAGCCTTCCGAGAACAGCGAGAAGCGCCTCCAGATCGGAGGACCAGCTCACGGTGTCAAGGGTCAGCGCGTTGCGTCGCGCCAGGCTCCGGATTCGTTCGGGGAGTTCACCCACCCGCGGCATCGGTGCCCCGTCGATGAGGACGGGGATCACCCGTATCTCACGCTCCAGGGCCGCCGCAACCTCCGTCACCACGTAGTCATCCTCAGCGTCAAGACTCCGGGTTCCCGCCCCGGGTTCGGCGCCCATCCAGCGCGGGCCGATCAAGGTCAGCATCACCTCGCAACGTCCGACGGCGTCGGCTATCGCCGTGGTGAAGTCGGTACCAGGCTCGATCCCCCCGACGTCCATGAACACCTCGGCGTTGAGAAGTCGGGAGGAAAGCGCATCGTGGAGCCGGCCGGCGTACCCCGCGGTGTCTTGGCGCCTGTAGCTGATGAACACCCGCAGCGCTGACGGATCGTCCACCACTCGAACGCTACTCGTAGGCACCCTCCTCGGACGGTTGATCCTTGCGGCCCCGCGCGTCCATCCCTGCCACTGGCGACAGCCGGTCCGTCCGACGATCCCTACCCTGGGATGACCGAAAAGCCACCGACCACTCCACCTGCGACGGCAGAGGCGGGCCAGCCGCGGAAGTCTCAGGTGGAGCGGGTGAGGGCGTCGTGCAGGCGCTCTCTGGACTGCGCCAAGGCGGTGACCAGGACGGCGTCGTCGGCCAGGCGGCAGGCCGCAGCCCGGACGCCTTCGACGGCCGGAACGGTGAGGGTGCGACCCCGCTCACCCACGACGAGGACGGTGCCGACGACGCGGGCGGCACCGCAACCGGCGGGGCCGTCCGAGCCCGGCCAGGCCGGACCGAGGGCGAGGTCGTTGCGGAGCAGCGGGCGGCCGCCCCGGTCGACCCGCAGCCGGTGGAGCAGCGAGCCGGATGGCTCGCCGCCACGCCCCAGGACGACCTCCTCGCTCCACACGACCGAGGCGCCAGGATCCAGGCTGAGGGTGACCTCGGATCGGTGGTCGCACCTCGCCGCCAGCACCAGGGGCTCGGGCAGCCAGTGCAGCGTGGCGCCGGCGGCGACGGTGGCCGTGATCCGGGCCAGCGAGGGGCCGGGGTGGGGGCCTGGGAGAGCGAGCTGGGCGGCCACGGTGCGGACGGCGAGCGAGGCGCCTTCGGCGACCGAGATGTCGAGGCGCACGTCGTCGCCGCCCAGCGGTCCGGCGGCGCTGGCCACGAGGTGCAGCCCCTCGGGGGTCTCCCGAAGCGAGAGTGGGGGGGCCGAGCGCAGGGTGGTGCAGCGGGTCCGCCGCCCGGCCTGGCGCTCGGCCACGACGGTGGCGTCGGCTCTCATGCCGCCTTCCAGCGGGCCAGCCGGCCGCGCACGAAGTCGGCGACAGCTGTGGCCAGCGGGTCCTTCCGCAGCGATACGAACACCGTCGGCAGGCTGCCGCGCATGCGGGCTGCGTCGGCCTCCATCACGGCGAGGTCGGCGCCGACCAACGGCGCAAGGTCGGTCTTGTTGACCACCAGCAGGTCGGATGTGGTGATCCCCGGCCCGCCCTTGCGGGGCACCTTGTCGCCGCCGGCGACGTCGATCACGAACAGCTGGACGTCGACCAGGGCACGCGAGAACGTGGCGGTGAGGTTGTCGCCACCCGACTCGACGAGCACGACATCGGGGTGGAAGCGGCGCTCGAGGTCCTCGACGGCGTCGAGGTTCTCACTGATGTCGTCCCGGATGGCGGTGTGCGGGCAGCAGCCGGTCTGGACGCCGACGATCCGCTCGACGGGCAGCACCGCCCGGCGGGTGAGGATGGCGGCGTCCTCCTTGGTGAAGACGTCGTTCGTCACCGCCACGAGCGAGAGCTCGTTGGCGAAGGCCGCGCACAGGCAGGCGACGAGCTCGGTCTTGCCGCTGCCGACCGGCCCGCCGATCCCGATGCGCAGCGCCGTCCCCGGGCCGGCGTGGCGGGGCCCGGAATCGGTGCCGTGGAGCGCTCCCATCAGGTGGCGAACAGGCGGTCGTCGCGCCCGCCGTGCTCGATCGCCGCGATGTCGACCAGGGGCCCGGTCCGGGCCGGGAGCAGGGCCAGCGGACCGGCGGCGGCGTCCAAGGCGTCGGCCACCACCCGCTCGCCGTCGACCGAGAGGCTGGCGGTGATCGCCGCCACCGCGTACGGGTCGAGGCCGAGGAGGCGGACCGCCGCCTGGGCCGGAGTGGTGATCGAGTGGTGGACGGCCAGCGCCGCCACCTCCTCCGCTGACAGCCCCGCAGCCACGCCCGCCACGCCGAGGGCCACCGGCTGGTGCAGGCCGTCGGGCGCCGTCTCGGCGGCAACCTCGATGAGGCGATGGGGCCAGCACCGGCCGGCGGCCCGAAGGAGCTGGCGGCCGAGGCGTCGAGAGGCGATTCTCAGTGGCGGCGCCGGCACCCGGGCCTCGGCCTCGGTGTCGAGCTCGGCCAGCGCATCGACTGCGTCCGGCCACGGCCGCCCGCAGCGAAGGACCGTCGCCGCCGCCAGGGCCGCCTCCCCTAGACCTACAGACGTCAGCCGGCCCCGGACGAAGGCCTCGAGCATGGCCTCGTCCCGCACCCGGCCGTCGGCCACCGCCGCCTCGACCCCACCCGAGTGGGCGTGGCCTCCGGCCGGGAAGCGCCCGTCGGCCAGGAGCAGCATTGCCGTGCCCGTGCCGCTCATCAGAAGAGGAAGTAGCGCTGGGCCATCGGCAGCTCGGCCACCGGGGCGGCCTCGATCAGCTCGCCGTCGACGGTGACGGCGAAGGTGTCGGGCTCCACCCGCACATCGGGGCGGGCGGCGTTCTCGGGCATGTCGTCCTTGGTGAGGGACCGGCAGTTGCCGACGGGCACCAGGCGCTTGGCGATGCCAAGGCGATCCACCAGGTCGTGGTCCTCGAGGGCCAGGGGGGCCACGAAGGTCACGCTCGTGGCCGCCGCCACGAGCGGCGCAGCGCCGAACATCGGGCGGGGCAGGACGGGCTGCGGCGTGGGGATGGAGGCGTTGGCGTCGCCCATCTGGGCCCAGGCGATGAACCCGCCCTTCAGCACGACGTGAGGGCGGACGCCGAAGAAGGCCGGGTCCCACAGCACGAGGTCGGCCAGCTTGCCCACCTCGACCGAGCCGACCTCGGCGTCGAGCCCGTGGGCGACCGCCGGGCAGATCGTGTACTTGGCCACGTAGCGGCGGGCGCGGTGGTTGTCGGCCGGCCCGTCACCGGGCAGCGCCCCCCGCCGCCGCTTCATCACGTGGGCCGTCTGCCACGTGCGCAGGGTCACCTCGCCCACCCGACCCATGGCCTGGGCGTCCGACCCGATCATCGAGATGACGCCGAGGTCGTGCAGGACGTCCTCGGCGGCGATCGTCGAGGGCCGGATCCGGCTCTCGGCGAAGGCCAGGTCCTCGGGGATCTGCGGGTTGAGGTGATGGCACACCATGAGCATGTCGAGGTGCTCGTCGATGGTGTTGACCGTGTGCGGCCGGGTCGGGTTCGTCGACGACGGGAGGACGTTCGGCTCGGAGCAGACCGTGATGATGTCCGGCGCGTGGCCGCCTCCGGCACCCTCGGTGTGGTACGTGTGGATCGTCCGACCGGCGATGGCGGCCAGGGTCGACTGGACGTAGCCGGCCTCGTTCAGCGTGTCGGTGTGGATGGCCGCCTGCACCCCCTCCTCGTCGCACACCCGCAGGCAGGCGTCGATGGCGGCCGGCGTCGTGCCCCAGTCCTCGTGGAGCTTGAAGCCCGAGGCCCCGGCGGCCAGCTGCTCACGGAGTCCCTCGACGGACACGGTGTTGCCCTTGCCCAGCAGGGCCACGTTCACGGGCCAGCCGTCGAGGGCGCGCAGCATGTGGGCGAGGTTCCACGCCCCCGGGGTGACCGTGGTGGCCTTGGTCCCCTCGGCCGGGCCGGTGCCGCCGCCGATCACCGTGGTGGTGCCGCTGGCCAGGGCCTCCTCGAGGATCTGCGGGCAGATGAGGTGGACGTGGCTGTCCACGGCGCCGGCGGTGAGGATCTTGCCGTTGCCGGCCAGGATCTCGGTCGACGGCCCGATGACCAGGTCGGGGTGCACCCCGTCCATCGTGTCGGGGTTGCCGGCCTTGCCGAGCGCCACGAT
>JBKJUI010000502.1:0-3747 GCA_046590775.1 Acidimicrobiales bacterium | reverse complement strand
TTCTCGGCCTTCGACCTCCTCCTCGAGCAGCACCCTGAGCTGGTCGGCCGGGTGCTGTTCCTGGCGCTGTGCTACCCGAGCCGCCAGAGCCTGCCCGAGTACGCCGCCTACCGCGACGCCGTGTTCGCTGAGGTCGACCGGGTGAACGAACGGTGGGGGCCCGTCGTCCACCTCGTGGCCGAGGACGACTTCCCCCGCTCGGTGGCTGCGCTCTGCCGCGCCGACGTGGTCCTGGTCAACCCGGTGCGGGACGGGCTGAACATCGTGGCCAAGGAGCTGGCTCTGGTGAACCGGCGCTCGGCCGTGCTGTGCCTGTCCCCGGAGGCCGGCGCCTGGGAGGAGCTTGGGGATGCCGGAGCCCTCGCCGCCCCGCCCTTCGACCTCCAGGGCACGGCCGACGCCCTGCACACCGCCCTCACCATGGGGGGCGGCGAGCGGACCGAGAGGGCCACGCGGCTGCACCGGAAGGTCACGTCCCGCACGCCATCAGACTGGCTCGACGATCAGCTCAGGGCAGCGAGGACGCCAGCCCGCTGAGCAGCTCGGCCACCTCGTCAGGGCCGGCCAGCAGGACGTCGGCCGCCGCCCGCACCTCGTCGGGGAGCTCGGACGAGTCGACGACCAGCTTCACCGTCGCCACGCCGTTGGCGGCCAGCTCGTCGAGGACGGCGAAGGCAGGCAGGTCGCCGGCATCATCGCCCAGGTAGGCGACGACGGCGAAGCCCTCGGCCAGCGGGCGGACCGCCGTGCCCTTGTCGAAGGGCAGGGGCGGCCGCAGCTCGATGCTGGCCTTGCCCCTGGCCGGCTCGAGCCCCGTGGCGGCGACCTGCTCGGCGGCGAAGCGCTCGACCCACGGCTGCTGGCCGGGCGCCGTCCGGTGGTGAAGGGTGACCGAGAGGCCCTTGCGCTCCACGATCACGCCGGGCGGGGCGTCGGCCTCGGCCCGGGCGACGACCTCGGCCACCACGTCCCGCCACGGGGCGGCCTCGGGCAGCTCGACGACCTCGCCGCCACCGTCGGCCGCCACCAGCTCGAGGCCGTAGAGCCCGGACAGGGCCAGACCGTCGCCAAAGGCGGCGTGGAGCCATGCCGCCGGCCGTCCCGAGACCACGCCGACCCGGCCGAGGTGGTGGGCCAGCCGGTGCAGGGCGTCGACCGACGCCGGCAGCGGGGCGGCGGCCGCCGGGGCGTCGACGATCGGGGCCAGGGTGCCGTCGCAATCGCTGAGCAGGCACGCCGCCGCCGGGTCCGCCCGCAGCGGTGCGAGGGGGTCCATCGGACTCAGAACGTACTGTCTGGGGATGCGCCGATCCCGTGCTGGTGCCGCCCTGCTGGGCGTCGCCATGAGCGCCGCCGTCCTGCCGGCCTGCGCCCCGGGGACCGTGCGCGTCGCCTTCCGGCCCCGGGTCGGCGCCACCTACAGCTACCGGGTCGAGGTGCGCACCCGCTCGACGCTCCGGGTCGACGGCCAGGCGCCGCTGTCGCGCAACGTCCCCGCCACGCTGGTGGTCGACCAGACGGTCCTCAGCACGGGGCCCGACGGCAGCGTGGTCGAGGTCGTGCTGCGCACCACGCCGGAAGACGAGCGCACCGTGCTCGTCCGGCTCGACCGGGCCGCCCAGCTGGTGGGGCTCGAGCCGGCCACCGGACGGGACGCCGCCGTCCTCGGCGACCTCGGGGTGGCCGAGGTGTTCCCGGCCGCCGTCGGCGCCCCGCCCGACCGTCCGCTGCGCCCGGGCGAGCGCTGGCAGGTGGACAGCCCGGTGACCCTGCCCGCCAGCACGCCGACGCGGCTCGTGGGCGACGGGCGCCTCACGGGGCTGGGCGTCGTCGCCGGCCGGAAGGCGGCCACCGTCACCACGGTCAGCCGGCTGCCGGTGGTGCGCCGCACCAGGTCGGCCAACGGCAACGAGGCCGTGCTCGAGGGCACCCAGCGCACCACCACGACCGCCAGCCACGCCCTGGCCGACGGTGCCATCCAGGCGGCCAGCTCCACCACGAAGGCGTCCTACGCCCTGCGACTCCTCCCGCCCGCCGAGGTGGTCGGCGACCCGGTGCGGGGCACCCTCGACCTCGAGATCACGTCGAAGACCGAGCGCTCCTGAGGCTGCGGCTCAGGTCGTCGTGGTGGTGAGGCGGGTGGTGGAGGTCTGCGCCTTTGTGGTGGTGGTGGCCTTGACCGTGGTCCCCGTGCTGCGCCTGGTCGTGGTGGTGGCTCCCCGCCGGGTGCTGGCGGTGGAGGTGGATGACCCGGTGGAGGCGCCGCCCTCGCAGGGCGGCAGGGGCTGCGGCGCGGTGTCGACCAGGTCCTGGCCCACGAGCACGAGCACGTTGTAGGCGGGAACGCCCTTGGCGGGGATGGGGGGCTCGGGCGGCAGGGCGGCGTTGGCCGTGGTCTGCAGGCCGAGCTGGATGGTCATCTTGCCCGCCTCCCGCTCATAGCCGGGGGTGGAGTACACGGTGGTGGTCAGCCGCTTCTCGGCCTTGACCTTGGCGGTGGCGTCGACCGCCACCTGCACCGAGTAGCAGGCCGGCTTCAGGGCGTCGATGACCTTCTGGCTGCCGCCCTTGGTGGCGGTGGCGTTGGCCACGACGACCTTCACGTCCTTCGGGTCGCGCAGGGGCGTGCTGGTGGTGGTGGAGGCGGGGATGGTGGTGGCGACGGTCGACGAGCTCTTGCCCCGCGAGGCGTCGGTGTCGGACGTCGTGGCGGCGTTCGTGGTCTCGGGGTTGCCGAAGCTGGCGGTCACGGCGAGCCCGAGGAGGACCGCTCCGCCGATGATGACCAGCCCCTTCCAGGTGGCAGCCTCGCCGCTGGGCGGCGGCTGACGACTCACCGCCGGGGGTCGCCGGTCTGGCGACCCTCGAACCGGGCACGGCGACGAGCCGCCTTGTCCCGGCGCACCCTGCGGACCACGAGCGGGTCGTGGGCCTCGGCCTCGGCCTGCTCCACGGCCGAATCCCGCAGGGCGTAGTACTGGGCGCGAGACAGCCCGAGCGCAGCGATCGCCTCACCCTTGGTGGCCGGGGCGTCGACTCCGGCCCACCACGAGCCCTCGAGGTCGAGCACCGCCCGCTCTCTGTCGGTCAGCGTCATCCGGGTCATCTTTGCACTCGGAGGGCCCGGTCCGGCGGAGGGGGGTCGATAGGCTGGATCGGCGATGCCGGGTTAGCTCAGCTGGTAGAGCGCTTCTCTTGTAAAGAAGGGGTCGTCGGTTCGAGTCCGACACCCGGCTCCAGGTGCTCCACCAGATACCCCATGGGGGTACTTGACGCAAGGTGACATACCCCCGTAGGGTATCTGTACCGCTCCTCGGGAGGTACGAGCCATGGCTGTCACAGCTGCACCGACGCACGAGCACCAACCGGAGGCCGGCAGGCACGGCGCCCACGGTGGGCACGGCGACCACGCCGCCATGTTCCGGTCCCGCTTCTGGCTGAGCCTGCTGCTGACCGTCCCGGTCGTCGCCTTCAGCCGCATGTTCGCCGACCTGCTCGGCTACGCCCCGCCCTCCTTCCCTGGCGCCGGCGCCGTGTCCCCGGTCCTGGGCACGGCAGTGTTCGCCTACGGCGGCTGGCCCTTCCTGGCCGGCGGGTGGTCCGAGCTGCGGTCCCGCCGGCCCGGGATGATGCTCCTCATCAGCATGGCCATCGCCGTGGCCTTCGCGTCGAGCGTCCTCACCGAGCTCGACGCCCTCGACCTCGACTTCTGGTGGGAGCTGGCCCTCCTGGTCACCATCATGCTCC
>JBKJUI010000469.1:0-4450 GCA_046590775.1 Acidimicrobiales bacterium | reverse complement strand
GGTCGCTCGACTCCTTGGGCCGGAAGCGGTCGAGCGGGCCGGCCTTCGGGAAGCTGGCCACGGCCACCAGGTCGTCGGGGCGCAGGCCGGCGAGCCGCTTGGCCTCGGCCAGGGCGGTGGCCAGCCCGCCCAGCACGTCGACCAGGCCCCGCTCGGCCGCGTCGGCGCCGGTCCACACCCGGCCCCTGGCCGCGGCCTCGACCGCCTCGGGCGAGAGGCCGCGGCCCTCGGCGACCCGGGCGGTGAAGGTGTCGTAGACCCGGTCGAGGGAGTGGTCGAGCTTCGCCCGCTGCGCCGGGGTGAACGGGGCCGTGCTGCCGTACATGTCGGCGTTGGGGTTGAGGCGCAGGACGTCGGTGGCCAGCCGCAGGCGCTGGCGGAGGCCGGACGTGACGAACTTCCCGCTGAAGACGCCGATGGAGCCGGTGATGGTGCCGGGGCTGGCCACGATGCAGTCGGCGCCCATGGCGACGTAGTAGCCGCCGCTCGCGGCCACACCGGCGAGCGAGGCCACGACCGGCTTCCCGGCGGCCCGGGCCTGCTGGGCCTCGCGCCAGATGGCCTCGGAGGCGCCGACCGCACCGCCGGGGCTGTCGATGCGCAGGACGATGGCCTTCACCTTGTCGTCGGCCACCGCCTCGCGAATGGCCGCCGTGGCCGTGTCCGACCCCGTCCCCTGGCCCGGCGGGAGTCCCGGCTTCACCCCGTTGCGGCCGGGGGCGATGGCGCCGGTGACCTCGAGCACGGCGATGCGGGGAGCCTTCTTGAGCCCCTTCGGCTTGGCTCGCTTGGCGAAGCGGCTGAGGTAGAGCAGGGAGCCGTCGGTCCCCTTCACCTCGTCCATCACCTGGTCCCGGAAGGCGAGGGCGTCGACCAGCCCGGCGGCCAGCGCCTCGTCCGCCTCGTAGGGACCGCCGTCGGCCAGGGCGCGGACCGCCTCGGGCGTGAGCCCGCGCCGCTCGGCGATGCCGGCCGACAGCTGCTCGAGCTGGCTCTCGAGCAGGCGCTGCGTGGCCTCGCGGTGCGGGTCGGTGAAACCGGTCTCGGTGAAGATGTTGACGGCGTTCTTGTACTCGTGGCGCTTCCCGAAGTCCGGCTCCAGGCCGATCCACGGCAGCGTCTCGCCGAGGAAGCTGGCCGAGGCGGCCACCCCGACCAGGCCGACGCTGCCGGCCGGCTGCAGCAGCACCCGGTCGAAGGCGGTGGC
Organism: Acidimicrobiales bacterium; assembly: GCA_046590775.1. Taxonomy (GTDB): domain Bacteria; phylum Actinomycetota; class Acidimicrobiia; order Acidimicrobiales; family JAUJNH01; genus JAUJNH01. Next base: position 3,243 of record JBKJUI010000469.1, on the reverse strand, counting down.
CAGGTAGTACGACCCGTTGCCCGGGAAGCTCTCGGCCCAGGCGGTGGCCTTCTTGCCCTTGGCCCGGAAGTCGAGGACGGCCTGACGCAGCTCCTGCAGAACCGACAGCGGCGCCAGCGTCGGCTGCACGCGGGCGACCAGGCCCACCACCCGGTCGTCCTTGCTGGCCCGGTCGAGGGCCGAGATGGTCTGTCGCAGCGTGAGGGGCTTCTGGAACCCGGCGGCGACGAGCTGCATCGGTGACTGGGTGAGGGTCTCGGGCGGAACCGTGGACCAGTCGACCTCGAGGACGGTGCCGGGCAGCACGCCGTGGTGGCGCGCCACCTCGAGCTGGTGCTGCAGCTTCTCGGTCGAGGGCATCAGGCGCGCAGCCCGTCGATGCGCGATGCGAGCTGCCGGTCGAGGTCGGTGACCACGTTCCCCTCCGAGTGGGTGCTGAGCCGGAGCGTGACGGTGCTCCAGCGGATGTCGATGTCGGGATGGTGGTTCATGTCCTCGGCCACCGCGCCCACCTCGTTCACAAAGGCCAGCGCCTCGGCGAAGTCGCGGAAGCGGAAGTCGCGGCTGAGGGCGCCGCCGTTCTCGTCCCAGCCGGCCATCAGCTGCTCACCGCCGCCTGGTCGAGGAGCCAGGCGAACCGCTCCTTGGCCGCGACCCGACGGGTCGGCACGTGCTCGGTCGGGACCTCGGTCGGCGTGTAGCCCTTCAGCACCTGGCGGGCCACCGTCACCTTGTGCACCTCGTCGGGGCCGTCGTAGATGCGGGCCGCCCGCGCCATCCGGTACATGTGCTCGAGGGGCAGGTCGGTGGAGAAGCCGAGGGAGCCGTGGACCTGGATGGCCCGGTCGACCACGTTGTAGAGGGCCTTGGCGCCGGCGTACTTGATCATGGCGATCTCGACCCGGCTCTTCGACGCCCCCACCGTGTCCATCTTCCAGGCGGCGTAGAGGGTGAGCAGGCGGGCCTGGGTCATCTCGGCCATCGAGTCGGCCACCCACTCCTGCACCATCTGCTTGTCGCTGAGCATCGAGCCGTGGGCGAACCGGGAGACGGCCCGCTCGCACAGCATGTCGAACGCCCGGCGCGACTGGCCGAGCCAGCGCATGGCGTGGTGGATCCGGCCGGGGCCCAGCCGCTTCTGGGCGAGGAGGAAGCCCTCGCCCTCCTGGCCGACGAGGTTCTCGTACGGCACGCGGACATCGGTGTAGAGGATCTCGGCGTGGCCGCCGTAGACGCCGTAGTGCTCGGCGGGCTGTTCCATGGTGGGGATGTCGCGAACGATGCGCACCCCCGGCGCGTCGGCCGGGACGATGATCATCGAGCATCCCTGGTAGGGATGCACGTCGGGGTTGGTGACGCACATGACCACCAGAAAGTTGGCGACAGAACCGTTGGTGGTGAACCACTTGTGCCCGTTGATCACCCACTCGCCGCCGTGGCGCACCGCAGTGGTGCGCAGCAGCGTCGGGTCTGAGCCGGCCGTCTCGGGCTCGGTCATCGAGAAGGCGCTGCGGAGGCGGCCGTCCAGCAACGGGTGCAGCCACCGCTCCTTCTGCTCAGCGCTGGTGGACCCGAGGGCGATCAGCTCGGCGTTGCCCGAGTCGGGGGCGTTGTTGCCGAACACGAAGGGGGCGAACGTCGACTGCCCGAGGACCTCGTGCATCAGGCCGAGCTTCACCTGGCCGAAGCCCTGCCCGCCGAGGCCGGGCTCGAGGTGGGCGGCCCAAAGGCCATGCTCCCTCACCTCCGACTGCAGCGGCGCCACCGCCCGCTTGAACGTGTCGTGGTCGAGGTCCAGCGTCTCGAGCGGGAGGACCTCGTCCCGGACGAAGCCGCGCATCCACGCCAGCTTGTCCTCGAACTCGGGCTCCGTCTCGAAGTCCCAGGCCATCGAGAGGCGAACCTAGTGCGGGACGCCATCGTCAGCGTCCTCACCGTGGCCGTTCTCGGGTGGGTGGGGACGAACCTCGCGGTGGGGGCGCGACGGGCGCTCAAGCGCCGATCGCACACCGCTGCGCTGCTCCGGGGCGTGCGGCTGCGCCACGTGCTCCCGGCCCCCTTCGTGCTGGCCGCCGTGCTGGGCACGTTCGGGGTGCTGTGGCTTCTTCCGCCGCTGCGCTTCGGGTGGTGGGCGCTGCTCGGCGGCGAGGGCAACGTGGTCTTCGGCTCCACCGAGCAGACCCAGGGCACGGCCTGGGAGGTGCTCGTGCCCGTGGTCTTCGTCCTCCTGCTGGTCCCGGCCCTCCCCCTGCTGGTCGAGGCCGAGGAGCGCCGCTTCCGGCTGGGAGCCGAGACGTGGTCAGGTCGCCGGCGGTTCGGGCGCGGGCTCCAGTTCGGCCTCGTCCACCTGGTCGTCGGCATCCCCGTGGCGGCCGCGCTGGCCCTTTCGGTCGGCGGGTGGTGGTTCACCTGGGTGTACCTCCGGGCCCACCGGCGCACGGCGTCCCGAACCGAGGCGCTGGCCGAGTCGACCCGCGCCCACCTCGGGTACAACCTGGTGGTGGTCGCCCTGGTGGCCGTTTCGTTCGCCCTCACCGCCTGCTCCCCCGGAGGCTCCGGGCTGCAGGTGGAGAGCCCCGACCTTCGCGACGGCGCCACCCTGGCCGAGCGCTTCACCTGCACCGGCGACAACGCCGTGCCCACCATCGCCTGGACCGGGCGCCCGTCGGGGACGAACGGATGGGCCGTGGTGGTCGAAGACCCCGATGCCCCCTCCGGAACCTTCACCCACTGGCTGGTGACGGGCCTCGGCGGCGATGCCCGCTCGGTCGGGTCAGAGCTTCCGCTCGGCGCGGTGGCCGGCGTGACCTCCTCGGGCCAGGCGGGCTACGTCGGCCCCTGCCCGCCCACCGGCCAGGAGCACCGCTACCGCTACCGCGTGCACGCCCTCCGCGAACAGCTGACCCTGGAGCCGACGACCCCGGTCGGCGAGGCCCGCCGCCGCATCGAGTCCCTGTCCATCGACGCCGCCGAGGTCGAGGTCCGCTACCGCACCCCCTGACCCCGCACCGGGTCTGCCCACTTCTGGTCCCCAGGCGATGCAGAAGTGGGCAGACCCGAAGCTCAGACCGCTTCGCCGCAGGCCGGGCAGTCGGGGTTCTCGCACACGAAGCCCTCCCCCACCTCCGAGGGCAGCGCCGACACGCCGCAGGCGGCGCAGATGGGAGCCCGGTCCTCGTCGTCCTCAGCCATGCGGGGAGAAGTGGTTCCACACCCAGATCGAGTCGGCCCCGCCCTGGTCCG
>JBKJUI010000425.1:0-2725 GCA_046590775.1 Acidimicrobiales bacterium | reverse complement strand
CCCACCCGGAAGGCGAACGTCTCGAGGGTGTGGCCCCGCTCGGGCCGCTCGAGGGCCGGGTCCACGACGTACCGCCCCTCGGTGAGCCCCCTGGTCACCAGCTCACAGGCGTCCCGGGCCCCCGGCCCCCGGAAGGCCGCCTTCACGACCACCTCCCGCCGCTCCACGAGGCCGTCGGGCAAAAGGAGGGCGAAGGCCAGCTCCATGACCTTGAAGCCGAGGGCGACGCCTCCCGGGCTGCCGGGCCCGCTGTAGCGCAGCATCTCCGAGAAGGAGAAGGCGACGGGGCGCCCCTCCTCCTGCACCTCGATCACGTCGGTCACGTCGGTCACCCGGCCCAGCCTGCCACCCGCCCTTCAACCACCCCGCGTCTGCCCACTTCTGGTCCCGGGGGACGCCGGATGTGGGCAGACTCGGGGTGCCTAGGATCGGTTGGCGTGGGGGTGCGGCTCGAGGCGGTCGTGTTCGACGTCGACGGGACGCTGGTGGACAGCGAGCGGCATGGGCACCGGGTGGCGTTCAACGAGGCTTTCGCCGCCTTCGACCTGCCCTACCGCTGGGACGAGGAGTCCTACGCGCACTGGCTCTCCTTCCACGGGGGCGTGCGGCGGATCGACGCCTTCCTGCAGGAGGCGGGCCGGCCGGTCGGCGAGCGCGAGGAGTTGGCCCCGAAGCTGCACGAGGAGAAGACCCGGCTCCTGCGGGAGATGATCGACGCCGGCCGCATCCCCACCCGCCCCGGCATGGCCGAGCTCCTCGACCATCTCGGCGGCGCCGGCGTGCGGCTCGGGGTGGCCACCGTGGGAAGCGCCGGCTGGGTCAACCACCTGCTGGGGTCCCTGTTCCCGGACGCAGCCTTCGAGGTCGTGGTCACCGGCGCCGACGTCTCCGAGAAGAAGCCTCACCCGGGCTGCTACCTGCAGGCGCTCGAGGGCCTCGGCGTCGGGCCCGAGGCGGCGGTGGCGGTCGAGGACTCGGGCACAGGGCTGGCGTCGGCCCGCGCCGCGGGGCTGGCCTGCGTGGTGGTCGTCAACGACTACACCGCCGGCGACGACATGAGCGACGCCCAGCTGGTCCTGGACGGCGTCGATGCCGGTGGCCGGGTTCTGCACGACCCGCAGGGCATCGCCCCCTCCCTCCCGCTCGAGCGGGACACGCTGGAGCGGCTCCTCATCTCCACCTGAGGCTGGCACCGCCACCCGCCGCCGGGGCATGGTGGCGGCCATGGCTTCCCCCTCCGCCCTCGTCACCGGCGCCACCGGGTTCCTCGGCGGCCGGCTCGTCTCGCACCTCGTCGACCAGGGCTGGACTGTCCGGGCCACCGGGCGCCGGTCCAGGCCCGACGACCTGCCGGAGGCCGCCGACTACCGGGCCGTCGACCTGGCCGGCGGCGACGAGCTGGGCCAGCTCTACGACGGCGTCACCCACCTGTTCCACCTGGCCGGCGCCTCCAGCTCGAAGTCCGACCAGGAGGAGATGGAGCGGTCCAACGTGTTGGGCACGACGCGCCTCCTGGCCGCCGCTCCTCCCGGCCAACTGCAGCGGGCGGTGCACATGAGCTCGACGTCGGTGTACGGCGAGGAGGAGCAGCTGCCCCTGCCGGTGCGGGAGGACGTCGACCCCCGCCCGAGCCGCGGGTACGGCAAGGCCAAGTGGGGTGCCGAGCAGGCGGTGCAGGAGGCGGGCCGGTCAGGTCTCCCCACCGTCGTCCTGCGACCCGTGTCGGTGTACGGGCCGGGCAACGTCAAGCTGCTGGCCAGCGCCATTCTCGACGTGGCCGTCGAGGCCTTTGCCGGCGCCCGCACCGTGGTGGTCCCGGCCGAGCCGATCGAGCAGCGCCTCGTCCACGTCGACGACCTCCTGGGTGCCACCATCCACGTCGCCCAGGCCGAGGATGCCGTAGGTCAGACCTACAACGTCGTCGACCAGCGCTACCCGACCAGCCACGACATCGCCCGCACCATCGCGGCGGCCTTCGACGACGTGACCATCGAGCTGGCTGAGGACCCCGACGCCGGTCCCAGCCACGAGGACCGCAAGAAGGCCCACTCCGCCATGGTCGAGCACGGCATGGAGCCCCACATCATCCTGACCGAGCAGCGCTTCCGCTTCCTGCGCAAGGCCAACAGGAACAACCGCCTCAGCGTCGACGCCCTGCTGTCGACCGGCTTCCGCTTCGGCCACACCGACCTCGAGGCGGACATCGCCGACACGATCGCCTGGTACCGGGCCTCCCGCTGGATCCTCTGACCAGGCCGACCTCAGAAAAGTTCGCTCCCGGTGGATGCAGCACGGGGTCTGCAGCGTCAGAGCTCCACACGAGGGCCTACGGGGGCCCTGCAGGAGACAGAGGACGACCATGATCACCACGCGCGCTCGCATCACCACCCTCGCCGCGGTCTCGACCGCAGCGGTCTCATCGCTCATCCTGGCCCGGCCCAGCCCGGCATCGCCGGTCATCGTCGTGCCGGCCGACAGCTGGGTCGACATCGCTGCCAAGCCCTTCGACGACGGGTACTGGGTCGTCGGCAAGACCGGCGTGGTGCGGGCCTTCGGTGCCGCCGTCGATCACGGCGACCCCTCGTACCTGCCCCTCCGCAAGCCGATCGTCGGGCTGACGGCCACGACCACGGGCAACGGCTACTGGCTGGCCGCAGCCGACGGTGGCGTGTTCTCCTTCGGCGACGCCGAGTACTTCGGCGCTTTGGCCGACCAGCCGGTGAAC
>JBKJUI010000349.1:0-3226 GCA_046590775.1 Acidimicrobiales bacterium | reverse complement strand
GTGGCCGTCTCGAGGACGTTGTCGCCGATCGGCGAGCAGCCCGGGACGTTGACCACCGGGACGCCGAACGCCGAACGGTAGTCCTTGCCCAGGTAGTCCATGCAGCCCATGGCGTTGGTGACGTTGTTCTTGGCGGCGGGGATGCCGCCCCACGAGGCACAGGTGCCCACGGCCACGATGGCCGCGGCGCCGGGCGACAGGCGGTCGAGCCACTCCAGGCTGGTGATGTCACGGCCGGTGGCCGGGTCTTCGCCCAGGCCCATCCAGAAGCCGTCGCCGGAGATCGACTCGTCCATGATGGAGCCCTCCCAGCAGATGACGTAGGGAGCGTCCATCTCGCCGCGCTCGGCCATGAAGAGGTTGTGCATCCACTCCGGGCCGACCTCGGTCGAGACCACGGTGTGGATCAGCTCGACCCGCGGGAGGCCAGGCAGGATGCCGGCCAGCAGGTGCTCGACCCGGGGGTGGGTGGCGCCGGTCACCGCAACGGTGCAACCGTCACAGGAGGCGCCGACCATCCAGATCAGGTAGATCTTCTTCAACGGCCCGATGTTCAGGCTGTCCTCGGGCTCGATCAGCGCCCGGCTCCGAATGGCGATGGGGGCCATCGGGTCCAGCGGGTCGTAGCCGTCGATGAGGCCGACGCCGGACTTCTTCTTGCCGTTGAACACGTCGATGGTGCCGTGGGCGTAGACCGACGGCACCAGCTCTTCGTGGAACGTGGCCTGGACCCGCTTCTTGTACTCGATCGGCTCCGCGGTGGTCGTGGGTCGCCCAGGTGCTCGCCGTGCGACACGCTTGGAAGGTTCGTCAACTGCCATGCTCATCCCCCTTGGATCGGTAGGTGCACCGTACACTTATCTGCGGTCCTATGTCATCATGCTTGGGAGACTTATACCAACCCGGACCGGGCGCAGCCTGATCGTCGCCCCCCGGGTCGCCGCAACTTGCAGAGAGGGGTCACCATGACCACCAGCTCGACCGAAGAGCCCCAGGGCGGGCTCCCCCGCAACTACCTCAGGGCCACGCTGCTCCTGCTCATCGGTGAGGCCCCCGCCCACGGCTACGACCTGCTCGAGCAGGTGGCCCAGCTCGGCCTCGGCAAGGTCGATCCCGGCGGGCTCTACCGGGCGCTGCGGGTCATGGAGCGCGACGGCCTGGTCAGCTCCAGCTGGGAGCACTCGTCGGCCGGCCCGGCCCGCCGCACCTACAACCTGCTCCCCGACGGCACCGACTGGCTGCACGCCTGGGCCGGCGCCCTGCGCGAGAGCCACCGCTACCTGTCGATCTACCTCAGCCGGTACGATCGGATCATCGCCCGCACCGCCAGCCCGTCGGCCGAACCGGCCGCATCGCCTTCCAGCTTCTCCTCGTGAGCGGGGCGCTGCGGATCGCCCTGGCCGGCAAGGGTGGCGCCGGCAAGACCACGATCTCCTCCACGCTGGCCCGGGTGCTCGCCCGGCGCGGCAAGCACGTCCTGGTCATCGACGGCGACAGCAACCCCAACGTGGCGGTCGCCCTCGGCATCGAGCGCGAGCGGGCCGCCGCCCTCGACACGCTGCCCGTCACGCTCAACAGCCGCAAGCTCGGCGCCGGGCTCATCATGCCGGTCAGCCAGGTCGTCCGGGAGCACGGGATCGAAGGCCCCGACGGCGTCGAGGTGGTGCAGATGTGCATGCCCGCCCACGCCGACGAGGGCTGCATGTGCTCGGCCCACGCCACGGTCAGCGGGCTGCTGGCCGACGCCCTCCACGAGGACGACCTCGTCACGATCCTCGACCTCGAGGCGTCGCCCGAGCACCTCAGCCGCGGCACCACCCGCCACGTCGACGCCCTCCTCCTCATCACCGAGCCCTACTACCGCTCGCTGGAGACGGCCCGCCGCATGTCCGCCCTGGCCGCCGAGCTGCCCATCCCCTACCTCGGCGTCGTGGCCAACAAGGTCCGCACCGCCGAGGACTCAGCCGCCATCGTCGAGTTCTGCGAGCGCCACAACCTGCCCCGGGCCGGCGAGGTCCCCTGGAGCGACGAGGTGACCATGGCCGACAAGATGGGCGTCCCCGTCATCGACGGCGACCCGGACGGCCCGATCGTGGCGGCCATCAACGCCATCGCCGACCACCTCACCAGCCTCCGGCTCCGCCAGCCTGCTGCGTAGGCACCCCGCGCCCGGTCCAGGTCGGCCGTCGCTTCGGCTCACTGCACCTATCTGACGCCTTCGGCCGACTGACCTAGGTCTGGGGGGCTGGCAGTGATGAGACTGGCGGTTTGGCCGCCTGCACGGTCCTGTGGTGAACGTCCATCAGCTGGGCGGCAGAGAGCGTCTCCCGGTCGGCCAGGGCGGCGGCCAGGGCGCGAAGGCTGGCCTCGTGGTCGGCCAGGATCGTCCGGGCCGCCGACTCGGCGCCTGACACGAGGGTGCGCACCTCTTCGCCGCCGGCGCTGCCCTCCATGTAGGGCATCTTGTCCCGGCCCACGGCCAGCTCGTAGCGGCCGGTCATCGCCCACCGCTCGACCATCCGCCGAGCCAGGTCGGCGGCGTCCTTCAGATCGTCGGCCGCCTCGGTGGTGGGCTGGCCGAAGATCTGGAACTCGGCGGCCCGGCCCCCGAGCAGGACGATCAGGCGCGTCATCAGCTCGCGCTTGCTGAGCGTCTCGTCCTCGTCGCGGGCGGCCCAGGTCGACCGGCCGGTTCCGCCCTGGCGATTGAGGATCGAGACCCGGGGCGGCGGGTCGACGCCACGGAGGAGCAGCGTGAGGAGGGCGTGGCCCGCCTCGTGCACGCCGAGCAGGCGCTTCTCGTCGGCGGTGAGTCGGCGCGAGCTGGGCAGGCCCGCGACGTGGCGGTCGAGCGCCTGGTCGAGGTCCTCGGGGGAGATGGTGGTGCGATGGGACCGGGCGGCCAGGAGGGCGGCCTCGTTCACGGCCGTGGCCAGCTCGGCCGCGGTGAGGCCGGCGGTGTCGGCCGCCACCTGCGCCCACGGGACGTGCTCGGAAAACGGGCGGCTGGAAGCGTGCAGCCGCAGGATCTGCTCGCGCCCGAGCAGATCGGGTCGCTCGATGCGGATGCTGCGGTCGAAGCGGCCCGGCCGCCGGAGGGCCGGGTCGATCAGCTCCGGCCGGTTCGTGGCGGCGAGGACGAGCACGTTGGGCGAGCGCTCGAACCCGTCGGGCTCGACGAGCAGCTGGTTCAGCGTGTTGTCGGACTCACGCGACCCGGCGCCGC
>JBKJUI010000261.1:0-6655 GCA_046590775.1 Acidimicrobiales bacterium | reverse complement strand
GGCCGTCACATGCTGCGGAGCTTGACCTCGTGCTGTGCTCCACCTCCGAACGCGCTCGCCAGACGCTCGACAACATCCGCGCCGGCGGAGCCTCTGTGCGAGAGACCTGGTTTGACGACCGCATCTACAACGCGAGTGCGGTGAGCCTGCTCGAGGTGCTGCGAGAGGTGCCCGACTCGATCACCTCCCTTCTGATGGTCGGTCATTCTCCCGGAATCCCCGTGCTGGCAACGGCTTTGGCGCGAAACGACCCCACCTCGACCGAGGTCATCAACCAGCTTTCGCTCTCATATCCCACCTGCGGCGTCGCAGTTCTGGGTTTCGACGGCCCCTGGGCAGCGCTGGCGCCCGAGGAGGCATACTTGCAGGAGTTCGTCGTACCAAGGGCTGAGCGCGAGGTCTGACGGCCTTGGACGGTCCCTCTGCCCGTCCGCGAGGCGAGACCGTGGTCCCAGTGCCTGGAGGGGGTCATAGAATCCGGTCATGACCCAGCGTTCGACCTCATCGCCCCGTCCCGCCGCATCGACGCACGAGCACGACATCAAGCCCAGAAGCCGCGAGGTCACCGACGGACTCGAGAAGGCAGCTGCCCGGGGGATGCTCCGGGCTGTCGGCATGGGCGACGACGACTGGGTGAAGCCGCAGATCGGGGTGGCCAGCTCCTGGAACGAGATCACCCCCTGCAACCTGTCCCTGGACCGGCTCGCCAAAGCTGTCAAGGAGGGCGTGCACTCAGGCGGTGGCTTCCCGCTGGAGTTCGGCACGATCAGTGTCAGCGACGGCATCTCGATGGGCCATGAGGGCATGCACGCATCCCTGGTCAGCCGCGAGGTGATCGCCGACTCGGTCGAGACGATGATGCACGCCGAGCGCTTCGACGCCCTCCTCACCCTCGCCGGCTGCGACAAGAGCCTGCCCGGCATGCTCATGGCGGCGGCCCGCATCGACTGCCCGTCGGTGTTCCTCTACGGCGGGAGCATCCTTCCCGGTCGCGGCGCGCAGGGCGAGGCGCTCGACATCACGAGCGTGTTCGAGGCGGTTGGCGCCCGCTCAGCCGACAAGCTGACGGCCGAAGAGCTGTCGCTGATCGAGCGCAACGCCTGCCCCACCGAGGGCAGCTGCGCCGGCATGTTCACGGCGAACACCATGGCCAGCGTCGGCGAGGCCCTCGGCATGAGCCTGCTCGGATCGGCCAGCGCACCGGCGATCGACCCCCGCCGCGACGACTTCGCCTACGAGAGCGGGCGCGCCGTCGTGCGCCTCGTCGAGCTGGGCATCCGCACCCGGCAGATCCTCACCCTCGAGGCGTTCGAGAACGCCATCGCCGCGGTGATGGCTCTGGGCGGTTCCACCAACGCCGTGCTGCACCTGCTGGCCATCGCTCACGAGGCCCGGGTCCACCTCACCCTCGACGACTTCAACCGGGTGGGCGCCCGGGTGCCCCACCTGGCCGACACCAAGCCGGGCGGCCGCTACCACATGGTCGACGTCGACCGGGTCGGCGGCGTGCCGGTCGTGCTGAAGGAGCTGCTCGACGCCGGGATCCTCCACGGCGACGTGCTCACCGTCACCGGTCGCACGATGGGCACCGAGCTCGAGGCGCTGGCGCCGCCGAAGCCGGACGGCACCGTCCTCCACCCGCTGAGCCAGCCGATCCACGCCGACGCCGGGATCGTCGTGCTCCACGGCACGCTCGCCCCCCTCGGCGCCGTGGTGAAGGTCGCCGGGCTGGGCCAGGAGCAGCTGCGCTTCGAGGGCACCGTCCGGGTCTTCGACGGGGAGCCCGGGGCCATGGAGGCCATCCTGAGCGGCGACATCCAGCCCGGGACGGTCGTCGTCATCCGCTACGAGGGGCCGAAGGGCGGCCCGGGGATGCGGGAGATGCTGGCCGTGACCGGGGCCATGAAGGGCGTCGGGCGGGGCGCCGACTGCGCGCTCGTCACCGACGGTCGCTTCTCCGGCGGCACCCGCGGCTTCTGCATCGGCCACGTGGCGCCCGAGGCGGTAGACGGCGGACCGATCGCCTTCGTCCGCGACGGCGACCGCATCGTCATCGACGTCCGCGGCCACGCCATCGACCTGCTGGTCGACGACGCCGAGCTGGCCCGCCGGCGGGAGGGTTGGAAGGTGCCGCCGCCCCGCTACACGACTGGGGTGCTGGCCAAGTACGCCCGGCTGGCGCAGGGCGCGGAGCGGGGCGCCGTCACCGAGCCCTGAGGGCTTGGCCGCTGTGGCCGCCCTGACCGATTTGCGAGGTTCGTCCCCGTGACCTAGGTCTGGGCCGACCTCTCGGCCACACTGGGAGGCGTAGGGGCCACGGGGAGGGAGCACGCCAGGATGGGGCAGGGGGTCGGACGCGCGTCCGTTGAGGAGCTCGCTGCTGCCTCTGGCCCCGATGCCTGGCGCCTGGCCGTGGTGGCCGGGGTCGATCCCGCCGCCGCCACCCGCGCCGCCCTGCATGCTCTGGTCGTCGGCGCCGTCGACGGAGGCGCCGCCGCCGAGCGTGCCGGGATCCTGGCGCTGAGCCGGTCGTGGGCCTTGGCGAGCGCCAGCTCGGGCCCGGTGGCCCGATCCGGCGAGGAGCCGGCCGCCAGCGCCTTCTGGTCGCTGTCGGAGCCGCTGCGCTCGACGTTGTGGTGCGCCGACGTCCTCCGCCTGCCGGCCGAGGACATCGAGCGGGTCCTCGGCCGGGCGGGGGGCCGGGCGCCCGGCGCCGCCCGCGGCCGCCTCCGCCGGACCGCCTGCCGGCAGCGTCTCGACCAGGTTGCACCGGGATCGGCGTGCGCAGCCGTGGCCGCCGTCCTCGGCCCGGTGCTGGCCGGCCACGCCGCCGGAACGAAGCTGGCTCGGGTCGATGGCCACGCCGTCGACTGCGAGGAGTGCGCCCGGCTGGTGGGCGCGCTGCGTGATCCGGCCGCCGCCGTCGCCGCCAGCCTGCCGCCGGCTCCCGACCTGGTCACCCTCTCGGCCCGGGCCTGGCGGACCCATGTCGGCGAGCCCAAGAGCACGCTCCCGGACCAGGTGCGGAGGGCGGCCTCGGCCGTCAGCCGCCACCGCCGCCCGGTGGTGGCCGCCCTCGTCCTGGCCACGGCCGGGACCTTCGGCTCCGCCACGAGCCAGCTGGCCGCCTCGTCCGAGCGGTCCGCCCCGCAGGCGCCGGTGGCGGCACCGGCCAACCCCCCTGCGGCACCGCGGCCTGGGCCGGCGCCGGTGGTCCGTCGCCAGGCGGTGATCCCGCCCCTGGCCGCCGAGGCCGTCGTCGACCCGGTGCTCCGCCGGTGGGTCACCCCCGAGCTGGCCGAGGTGACGCCGGTAACCACGCCTCCGCCTCCCCCGACGACGGCGTCGCCGGCCCCGGTGTCGGACCCTGCGCGGTTCGGCGAGCCGCCGCCCGCCCAGGACCTCTCGACGAACGTGGACCTCAGCCTCCCGCTCCCGATCTCGCTGCCTCTGAGCATCGAGGTCGGGCCCGCCTGCTCCACCCTCACCATCGGCCCTCTCCGCCTGACCCTGCCCTGCAAGCAGTAGGAGGCGCGGTTCCCGGGGGAGTCAGGCCCGGATGACCAGCTCGGCCAGCAGGGCGGCCCGCTCGGGCATGGACGAGAGGATGACGTGCTCGCCCTCGGCGTGGGCACCGCCACCGACCGGGCCCAGGCCGTCGAGCGTGGGGCAGCCCACGGCGGCCGTGAAGTTGCCGTCCGACCCGCCGCCCACGGTGATGCCCCGCAGCTCCGGCAGGCCGATCGCCGCCGCGACCGACTGCGCCTCCGCCCACAGGCCGGGCCCGCTCGTCTCGGGCAGCGGCGGGCGGTTGAGGCCGCCCCGCACCTCGAGCCCGCAGCCGGGGACCGTGGGCCGCAGGGCCCGCACCGCCCCGTCGACCCGGCCGGCCTCCTCCGGCACGGCCACGCGCACGTCGACCTCGACCACCGCCTCGGCCGGGACGACGTTCGTGGCGGTACCCGATGCCGCCACGGTCGGGGTGACGGTGGTGCCGATCTCGGGGCGGGCCACCGAGCCCATGGCCAGGATGAGGTGGGCCGCCTCGACCAGGGCGTTCGCCCCCTTCTCGGGCTCGAGGCCGGCGTGGGCGGCCCTCCCGGTGACCACGAGGGTGTACATGCCCGTGCCCTTGCGGCCCAGCTTGAGCGCCCCTCCGTCGGCGGCCGGCTCGCACACCAGGGTGGCCCGGGCCCGGCGGGCGCCGTCCTCCACCAGCCTGCGTGAGGTCTGCGAGCCCACCTCCTCGTCGGTGGTGAGCAGCACCTCGATCCCGTCGAGGTCGTCGAGCGTGCTGAGCGCGTGCAGCGCCTGGACCACGCCCGCCTTCATGTCGAAGCACCCGGGACCGGTGGCGATGTCGCCGTCCACCCGGAAGGGCCGGGCCGCCAGGGTGCCGAGGGGCCAGACGGTGTCCAGATGGCCCACCAGCAGCACCCGGCCCGCTCCTCCAAAGCGCCAGCGGACGTGCGGCCGCCCCTCGACCTCGAGCACCTCGGGGCGCTCGCCGAGCAGCCGGGCGCCAAGGTCGGCGGCCGCCTCGACCACCGCCCGGCACGCAGCCAGGTCATCCGACGGCGACTCGACCGACACGAGCGCGGCGAGGTCGGAGACCATGGCCGGGAGCCGGCCGGTGAGCAGCGCCAGCCGGTCCATGCGTGCAGACTAGGAGTGTCCTGAAGTAGAGCCCACGACACGGCTCGCCGCCCGTATCGTCGCAGGTCACAGTGGTGGCATGTGTCGTAGGAGCGAGTACTTCAGGATGCTCCTCAGCAGCCATCCCCGCACGAGATTCCCGGCGCGGTTGCCAATGGTCATCGACCCGTGGGATGCTTCTCGGGCCATGCGCCGACCCCTCCGCATCCTCGTAGCCATTCGAAGCGAGCGCTAGGTCGTCAACGCCACCCCGTCGACGCCCCCAGCGCTCGCCCTTGACCTCCCCAGCCGGGGAGGTTTTTCTTTGCCCGAGCACCCGCCGCCAGACCGCCACCACGCCCACACGACCAGGAGAACCAAGGTGCAGCTCACCGGGGCCCAGGCCCTCATCAAGAGCCTCGAGATGGAGGCGGTGGAGGTCGCCTTCGGCCTGCCCGGCGGGTGCATCCTGCCGGCCTACGACCCGATCCTCGAGTCACCCATCCGGCACATCCTCGTGCGCCACGAGCAGGGCGCCGGCCACATGGCCGAGGGCTACGCCCACGTCACCGGCCGCCCCGGCGTCTGCATCGTCACCAGCGGACCGGCGGCCACCAACCTGGTCACGCCGCTGATGGACGCCTACATGGACTCGATCCCCCTGGTCGCCATCACCGGGCAGGTGCCGACCTACGCCATCGGCACCGACGCCTTCCAGGAGTGCGACACTGTCGGCATCACCCGCTCGGTCACCAAGCACAACGAGCTGGTGATGACCCCCGAGGACATCCCCAGGGTGGTCCGCGAGGCCTTCCACATCGCCACCACCGGCCGGCCTGGTCCCGTCCTGATCGACGTGCCGAAGGACGTCCTCACCGGGCTGATGGACTGGCATTGGCCCAGCGACTCCGACGTCGTGGCCGGCCTCCCCGGCTACCGCCCGACGACCCGGGGCAACGGCAAGATGATCAAGGAGGCGGCGCGGCTCATCACGTCGGCCCGCAAGCCGGTGCTGTACGTCGGGGGCGGCATCCTCAAGGCTCGGGCCGCCGAGGCCCTGCGGGCGCTGGCCGAGCCCACCGGCATCCCGGTCGTCACCACGCTCATGGCCCGGGGCGCCTTCCCGGACAGCCACCCGCAGTGCCTCGGCATGCCGGGCATGCACGGCAACTACACCGCCGTCACGTCGATGCAGCACAGCGACCTGCTCATCGCCCTCGGCGCCCGCTTCGACGACCGGGTCACCGGCAAGATCTCGGCCTTCGCCCCCGAGGCGAAGATCATCCACGTCGACGTCGATCCCGCCGAGCTCGGCAAGGTGCGCCGGCCCGATGTGCCGATCGTGGGCGACTGCCGGCTCGTCATCGAGGAGCTGGTGCAGGCCATCATCGCCGGAGGTGGCAACGAGGCGCAGGTCGATCGCACGGCCTGGTGGGAGCAGCTGCATGGATGGCAGGCGCAGTACCCGATGCGCTACGCCCCTCAGGACGAGGGGGAGGGGCTTCGGCCCCAGCAGGTCATCGAGGCGCTCAGCGACCTGACCCCCGAGGACGCCATCCTCACCAGCGGCGTCGGCCAGCACCAGATGTTCGCCAGCCAGTACTACCGGTTCGAGCACCCCTACACGTGGGTGAACTCCGGCGGTCTCGGCACCATGGGCTTCAGCGTGCCGGCGGCCATCGGGGCCAAGGTCGGCCGGCCCGACAAGATGGTGTGGGCCGTCGACGGCGACGGCTGCTTCCAGATGACGGCCCAGGAGCTGGTGACGGCCAGCAGCGAAGGCATCCCGGTGAAGATCGCCATCCTCAACAACGCCTACCTGGGCATGGTCCGCCAGTGGCAGGAGATGTTCTATGGCGAGCGGTACTCCGAGGTGTACCTCAACGCCAAGGTCCCCGATTTCGTGATGTGGGCCGAGTCGATGGGCTGCGTCGGCATCCTCGTCGAGTCACCCGAAGAGGTCGGCCCGGCGATCGAGAAGGCGAACTCGATCACCGATCGCAGCGTCGTCATCGAGTTC
>JBKJUI010000023.1:0-3471 GCA_046590775.1 Acidimicrobiales bacterium | reverse complement strand
CTTCACCGTCGAGACGTCGACCGACCGGTAGTGCAGGTAGGACTCGACGTCGGGGAGGAAGGCGGCCAGGAAGCGGCGGTCGGTGCCGATCGAGTTGCCGCAGAGGGGCACCTGCTTGGAGGCGACGTTGGCCTTCAGGAACTCGAGGGTCTGGGCACCGGCCTCCTCGAGGCTGGTGGTCGAGGCCTTGATGGCCTCGAGCAGCCCCGAACGGGTGTGCATGCCGACGACCACGTCTTCCATCAGCGCCAGCTGCTCGTCGGTGGCGTGGACGACCAGGTCGGGCCCCTCGGCCACCATCTCGAGGTCGTCGTCGGTGATCAGGGTGGCGATCTCGACGATGACGTGGCGCGACGGGTCGAGGCCGGTCATCTCGAGGTCCATCCAGGCGAGCATGGCCCGTAGCATCGCAGGGCGTGACCCCCTTCCGATCGGTGGGTGCCTTCCACACGGCGTTCGGGCTGCCGGTGCGAGACCGCCCTACCGCTGACATCCCGCCCGAGGAGGCGGTCCTGCGCCAGGCGCTGCTGGACGAGGAGGTCGACGAGCTGCGGGCGGCGGTCAGCGAGGGCGATGTCGTCGGGATCGCCGACGCCCTGGCCGACATCGTCTACATCGCCTGCGGCACGGCCCACGCCTACGGGATCGACCTGGACGCCGTGGTGGCCGAGGTCCACCGCTCGAACATGACCAAGCTCGGCGGCGACGGCCGGCCCGTCTACCGCCAGGACGGCAAGGTCCTGAAGGGCCCGTCCTACGAGCCGCCGCAGCTGGCCGCCGTGATGGGGCTTCCCGGCGAGGCCTGAGAGGACTGGAGGGTGCCCGAGCTGCCGGAGGTCGAGTCGCTGACCCGCTTCATCACCGCGCAGGCGGGCGGGAAGCAGGTGGTGCGGACCGAGCTGGCGTCCTTCTCGGCCCTCAAGACCTTCGACCCGCCGCTCGACGACCTCAAGGGAGAGGTGCTGCAGCACGCCGGCCGCCGCGGGAAGTTCCTGACCTTGTCCTTCCGTGAAGACCTGTGGTTGGTCGTCCACCTGGCCCGGGGCGGCTGGCTGCGGTGGCGCGACGAGCTGACCGACAAGCGGGCCAAGCCGTCGCCCAGGAACCCGCTCGCCCTGCGCCTCGGCTTCGACGGCGGCGGTGGGTTCGAGGTGACCGAGGCCGGGACCGAGAAGCGGCTGGCCCTCTACGTGGTGCGCTCGCCCGACGATGTCGAGGGGGTCACCCGCCTCGGCCCCGACCCGTTCGACGTCGGCGTCGCCGAGCTGGGCGAGCGGCTGGCCGCCGCCGGTGCGTCACCCCTCAAGGCGGCCCTGGCCGACCAGTCGGTGCTGGCCGGGGTGGGGAACGCCTACTCCGACGAGGTGCTGCACGTGGCCCGCCTCTCGCCCTTCAAGCCGGCCTCCAAGCTGTCCGACGACGAGCTCAGCCGGGTGCACGCCGCCCTCCGCGCCGTCCTCGAGGACGCCCTTCAGCGCAGCCTCGGGCTGCCCGCCACCGGCCTGAAGGCCGAGAAGAAGGAGGGCCTCCGGGTGCACGGGCGGGCCGGCCAGGCCTGTCCGGTGTGCGGCGACACCGTCCGCGAGGTCAGCTTCTCCACCAAGGCCTTCCAGTACTGTCCCGCCTGCCAGACCGGGGGCAAGGTGCTGGCCGACCGGAGGCTCTCCCGGCTGCTCCGCTGAGTGAAGGGGCGGCGGTTTCGGTACCCTTGTGATCCTGTGCTGCAGGTGACGAGCCCGTGAAGCGCCTGTCAGGGCTGGACGCCACGTTCCTCTACCTGGAGACGCCGTCCTCGCCGATGCACGTCTCGGGCATCTTCGTGGCCGACCCTTCGAAGGCCGCCGATGGCTTCTCGTTCGAGAGCTACCGCAAGATGGTGGCCGACCGGCTGCACCTGGCCCCGCCGTGGCGCCGCCGCCTGGTCGAGGTCCCCTTCGGCCTCCATCACCCGCTGTGGATCGAGGATCCCGACTTCGACCTCGACTTCCACGTGCGGCGCGCCGCCCTGCCGGCGCCGGGCGGCCGGGCCCAGCTGGCCGAGTTCGCCGCCGAGTTCCACAGCATCCCGCTCGACCGCAGCCGACCCCTGTGGCAGCTGTGCATCGTCGAGGGGCTCGAGGGCGGCCGGGTTGCCCTGGTGTCCAAGACCCACCACGCCGCCATCGACGGGGTGAGCGGGGCCGAGATCGTGGTCAGCCTCCTCGACCTCACGCCCGAGGTCCAGCACCACGAGCCGGCCGAGCCGTGGGTCCCCGACCGGGTGCCGACCGACGCCGAGATGGTGGCGTACGCCATGAAGAGCCTGGCCCGCCAGCCGCTGGCCGCGGTGAAGGCCACCCAGCGCACCATCGAGATGGCCCTCAACCTGCGCAAGCGCAACCGCCACCCCGACGTCGAGCCGCCGCCGGCCCCCTTCGACGCCCCCAGGACCTCGATCAACACGCCCATCACCCCGCATCGCCGCTTCGCCATGGCCGACGTCTCCCTCGACGACGTCAAGAAGGTGAAGAACGCCTTCGGCTGCACGGTCAACGACGTGGTGATCGCCCTGTGCTCCGGAGCCCTGCGCAAGCACTTCGAGAGCCACGACGAGGTGATCGACACCGACCTCGTGGCCATGGTCCCGATCAGCGTCCGCACGGAGGGCGAAAAGGGGGCGATGGGCAACAAGGTCTCGGCCATGCTCACCTCGCTCGCCACCACCCTCGACGACCCGGCCCAGCGCCTCGAGGCCATCGTCGCCGGCACCCGCAGGGCCAAGGAGCAGGAGAAGGCGATACCGGCCGACACCCTGAGCGACTGGACCGAGTTCATGGCTCCCGCCGTCGCCGCCCGGGCCGCACGGCTCTACAGCGCCATGCGGGTGGCCGACAAGCTGCGGCCTCTCTTCAACGTCGTCATCTCCAATGTGCCCGGGCCGAGCTTCCCGCTCTACACCTGCGGCGCCGAGCTCGAGGCCATGTACCCCATGGGCCCGATCACCGACGGGGTCGGCCTCAACATCACGATCTTCTCCTACCGCAGCGGGATCCACTTCGGGCTCGTCGCCTGCCGCGAGTCGGTACCCGACGTGGACCGCATCAGCCAGCACCTCCAGGAGAGCCTTGACGAGCTGGTCAAGGCGGCCGCAGCGCGGACGGGCGAACGCCCGGCTGTGAAGCAGCGGTCGCCAGGTTCTGGCGCCAGGGCACCGGCCCCAGCATGAGGGGGGCCTCGGGACGGGCCGACCGGGGGGCGGCCCGTCCCGAGGCGCTGGGGCCGGGGACATGTGCCTTGGCGCCCCGACCGACCCCGGCTACGATGCCGGGCGCAACGCGGACGTGGCTCAGCTGGTAGAGCATCACCTTGCCAAGGTGAGGGTCGCGGGTTCGAATCCCGTCGTCCGCTCGGATGGCGCCCCCTGGGCGCTTCTTGCCGGTCCGGTTCGCCGGCTCCGGCCGGGTGGCCGAGTGGCTTAGGCAAGGGCCTGCA
>JBKJUI010000167.1:0-3912 GCA_046590775.1 Acidimicrobiales bacterium | reverse complement strand
GGCCGCGCATGGCCCGTCCCACGAGGGGGGCGTCGAACACCTCCTTCTTGCCGAGGAACCGCAGCGCTCGGCCGGCCCGGGCGGCCAGCACGACGAGGGCCGCCGGGTCGAAGTAGGACCGGTGGTTGGCCACGACGATCCCCGGCCCCTGACGCGGGATGTGCTCCTCGCCCTCAAAGCGGAAGCGGGCGTAGGGGAAGGCCTGCGAGCGGGCCAGCTGCCGCAGGACGTCGTACGGCTCGAGTCCGAGGACCTTCGGGACGCCGGCCGGGACGTCGAGGTGCAGCACCGGCCACCGGGCCAGGGTGGCCACGGCCAGGAGGCGAGGGTCGGGGTTGACCGCGTGAGGATGGCCGACGGCGGTGAGCAGGGGCAGGTCGTAGACGCTGTCGGTGTAGGCGTAGGACTCGGCCAGGTCGACGTCGTGGGCGCGGGCCCACGCCGCCACAGCCGACCGCTTGCCGGCGGCCCAGACGAACTCGCCGGCCAGGCGGCCGGTGAAGGCGCCATCCTCCTCGCCGTAGCGGGTGGCCACCACGTCGTCGAAGCCGAGGCGCTCGGCCAGCGGGCGCACCAGGTGGTCAGGCGTGGTCGTGGCCAGCACCACGGGCCGGCCCTGGGCCTGATGGTCCTGGATCAGCGGGAGGGCGTAGGGGGTGACGTCCCGAACCAGCTCCTCGGCCATCTCCCTCCCTGCGCTCCGCACCTGCTCGGCGTCCCAGCCCCGGGCCAGCAGGGCCGCTCCCCGGGCCAGGGCCATGGCCGGAAGGGTTTCGCCAACCACGTTGAACAGGGCGTACAGCGCCCCCTCGCCTGGCAAGCTGCGCTCGGAGACGAGCCCGGCGTTGCGGAGGGCTCTCGAGATCACGGGACCGCTGGCCCCCTTGAGCAGGGTGCGGTCCATGTCGAAGAAGGCGGCGCCACGTCCCACGGGCCAGCATCGTAAGGACCGGACGCGACGAAGGGCCGACGTGAGCCGGCCCTTCGACTGCGCCGAGCGGTGGGGGGGAACCGCTCGTCGACTGTCGCCATGATGCCTGGCGCCGGTCGTATCTGTCCAACAGTTTCCAGAGATGCCGCCTATCGTTCGTGGCGATGGACCTCCGCCAGCTCGCTGCGCTTACGGCCGTGGCCGAGCACGGCACCTTCTCGGCGGCCGCCGACGCCCTCCACACGGTGCAGTCCAACGTCAGCTCCCACGTGGCCAACCTGGAGAAGGAGCTGGGGGTGCCGCTGGTCGACCGGGCCGCCGGCTGCCTGACCACCGAGGGGGTGGCCGTCGTCGAGCGGGCCCGACGGGTGTGGGTCGAGCTGGATGCGCTGGTGGCGGACGTGGCCGCCCTGCGCTCGGACGTCCGGGGCCGGGTCCACGTCGGCGTCCTCGGCACCACGGGGATCTGGCTGGTGCCCCGCCTCGTCACCCGCCTGGCCGAGGCCCATCCTGGCATCGCCCTCACAGTGTCGGAGGGGACCTCCACCACGCTCGAGCCCGCCCTGTCCTCGGGCACGCTCGACCTGGCCCTCCTCACCCTGCCCGTGACGTCGACCGAGCTCAGCGCCGAACCGCTGTTCGACGAGGAGCTGGTCCTGATCGCCCCCGAGTCCAACCCTCTGGCCCTCCACGCCCGCATCGACATCGCCGCCCTCGACGGTGCCGAGCTGCTGCTGCCCGCCCCCGGCACCAACCTGCGCCTGGAGCTCGACCGGGCGGCATCGGCCGCCGGGATCACCCTGCGGACCAAGGCCGAGATGGACGGCGTGCGCCTGCTGGCGTCCCTGTGCTTCGAGGGCTGGGCCTGCGGCATCGTGCCGGCCAGCGCCGTGCCGTCGTGGCTGCGGGGCCCTTGGCGGGCCGTCGGGGTCGACCGCCTCCCCCTGCGCCACATCGGCCTGGCCACCAGGGCTCGCGGGCTGCTGTCAGCGCCGGCCCGGGCGGTGGCCGCCATCCTCACCGAGGCCGTGGTGGACGGGGCCTCCGAGGAGCCGGGCATCCACGTGGTGTGGCGGTAGCGTCCGGGCCGTGAACCACGGGGACGACACCCCCTCCGAGGTCACCTTCCGCCAGCAGGCCCGCGACTTCTTGGCCGCCCGCCTGCCGCTCCGGCGCACCGACGGGCTGCCGCAGGTGATGGGCGCCGGGTCCGACGACCTCGACGAGGCCCGGGCCTTCCTCGAGGTCCTCGGCGCCTGGGCCGTCCCGCTCTGGCCGGAGGATGCTGGCGGCCTCGGGGCCACGGCCCGGGAGGGGGCCATCGTCGCCGAGGAGCTGGCCGGCTTCGACGCCCCCGACCTGTACCCCTTCATGGTGGGGCTGTCCCTGGTCGGTCCCACCGTCGTCGAGCACGGCACCGCCGAGCAGCAGGCCCGGTGGCTGCCGCCCATCCGCACCGGAGCGGAAGTGTGGTGCCAGCTGTTCTCCGAGCCCGGCGCCGGCAGCGACCTGGCCGCACTGGCCTGCCGGGCCGTCGCCGACGGCGCCGCCCGATGGCGGGTCACCGGGCAGAAGGTGTGGTCGAGCCGGGCCCACTACAGCCGGTGGGGCCTGCTCCTGGCCCGCACCGACCCGGCCGTCCCGAAGCACGCCGGCATCTCGTGCTTCGCCGTCGACCTGTTGCAGCCCGGTGTCGAGGTCCGGCCGCTGGTGCAGGCCAACGGCGACACCCACTTCAACGAGGTCTTCCTCGACGATGTGGTCGTGCCCGACGCCGACCGGATCGGCCCGCTCGGAGGAGGCTGGAAGGTGGCCATGACCACCCTGGCCAACGAGCGGGTGGCCATCGGCCAGGGCGGGGCCATGCTCGATGCGGGCCAGCTGATCGACCTGGTGCGCCGCAGCGGCCGGGGATCCGACCCCCTGGTGCGCCAGCGCACCGCCGGGCTGGTCAGCCGGCTGCGCATCGCCCAGCTGAACGCCGCCCGCTCCCGGGCCCAGCCCGTGGCCATGGGCTCTGCCGCAAAGATCTGGATGAGCGACACGATGAAGGCGGCCGCCGGGCTGGCCGTCGACCTCTACGGCCCGGCCGGCGTGGCCTGGCGTCCGGGCGGCGAGCCAGAAGCCGAGCGCTGGCGCACCCTGTTCCTCACCGGCCCGTCGCTGTCGATCCGGGGCGGCACCGACGAGGTGATGCGCACCATCCTCGGCGAGCGGGTGCTCGGCCTCCCGCCCGAGCCCCGCCTGGACAAGGGTGTGCCGTTCAGCGACCTGGAAAGGTGAGCCTCAGGCGGCCGGGACATGTCACGACGGGAGTCCATCGCTGGCGTAGCGATGCAGCCGCTCCTGGCCCTCTCCGCTGAGAAGCTCGATGACGTCATAGACGGCTCGGCCCGGTCCGAGGACGACACCGAGGGCGGCGGCGCCGGGGCTTCCCTCGGTCGGGGCATCGGTCGTGAGCAGCACCAAGGGGATGCCCCGGTGGGCCTCGTGGAGGACGGCCGCCTTGCCCAGGGCCTTCCACAGGGTGTCGGTGCGCTTGAGGCCGGCCCGGGTGCTGGTAAAGCCACCGGAGACGTCGAAGGCCCAGTCGGCGCCGGTGGCGTCGCGACACAGAAAGCTCACCTCCAGGCCCAGCGCGGGGTAGCGGACGTCGGTGCGCACGTCGGTGAAGCCGCAGTGCTCCAGGACCAGCCGGGCCAGCTCCTTGGCCTTGCGGCCTTCGCGGACAGCGCGCCCCTGGATGTCCTCGGCCGGGTCGGCAGGTGCCGGAACGGCCGTCAGCTCCACCCTCCGGAACGGGCTGAGACGCCGGGCGTCCTCCTGCACCAGGCGCGCCACCTCATCGGCTACCCGGGCCTTGGCGCCGCTGATGTAGCCGCCGTCGGTGTCGTAGCCGATGTAGTGGCGTCCCGTGCGGGCCGCGGCGACCGCCGTGGTCCCGGACCCTACGAAGGGGTCGAGGACCAGGTCGCCTCTGT
>JBKJUI010000297.1:0-12009 GCA_046590775.1 Acidimicrobiales bacterium | reverse complement strand
CCGTGGCCGCCATCAGCTCGTGGCGTCGGCGTCGACACTGATGGTGGCGTTCTCGATGTCCGGGTTCGTGAGGAAGCGGGCACAGAGGCCCTCGACCAGGCGCTCGGCCTCGCCCTCGTCACTCGCATCGACGGTGAGGCGGATGGCCTTGCCGACGCGCACACAGGAGACGCCGCTGACACCCAGCTGCGGCAGCGACCGCTCGATGGTGGCGCCCTGGGGGTCGGCGATGCCCGGGCGCAGCGTGACCTCGACGAGAACCTCGAAGGCGGGCATCAGCCGAAGCCTGGCACAGCCCCGACACACCCCCGACACAGCCCCGACCAGATCCCGAGAATGCCCGGTTCTGGTGGCCCTGGAGACCAGAGGTGGGCAGACGCGAAGCGCGGGCGGTCACGCCCGGGAGCCACGGCGGAAGGAGCGGAGGCCGGCTTCCAGGCCCGTGCGCCACTGCCGGGCCAGCGCCGGGGTACCCACCACCAGCTCGGCCAGGGCGGGATCGCCGTCGTGGAGGTCGGTCCGAGCCCGCAGGCAGTCGAGGACGGTGGGGCCGTCCGGGCGGTCCAGCACTTCGATGGGCCCGTCGACGGGCACGGAGCCCTCCCGCAGCACCCGCAGGTACCAGCCGCTCCGGCCGCTCTCGACCAGGAGCTGGGCGGCGTCGGCCGTGCCCCGGTGGCGGATGAGCTTGTGGCACGGCCAGCGCGGCTGGCAGACCTCGAGGTGGGCGTCGCCCCACACCCACCGCTCGCCGATGGTGACGACGGTCTCGGTGGCCCCGGCCGTGGAGAGGTTCTCGCCGAAGGGCGCCGGCTCGTCGAGCGCCTGGCCCAGCTCCTCTCGCCACGCCGGCAGGTGCTCGGACGGGTGGACGTACACGGCCTTGTCCGGCCCGCCGTGCACCCGGAGGTCGGCCTGAGCGTCGCCCTCGAGGTTGACCGACGACAACCGCAACGAAGTGCCCGCGACCACCGGCCGCTTGCGGATCCCCGAGGTGACCCCCTCGCCGAGCGGCGCCGGAAGGCCGACGTTGACCGCCACCAGCCGGATGAGCTCCACCTCCCGAGCGTACGGCCGACCAGCGACCCGGCTACGGCGCCGGCCAGGCGTCGAGGCTGCGGCCGGTGAGGCGCTCATAGGCCTCGCGGTAGCGCTTGGTGGTGGCCGCGATGACGTCGGGGGGCAGGGCCGGCGGGGGTGGCGCCTTGTCCCAGCCCGTGGTCTCGAGGAAGTCGCGCACCGGCTGCTTGTCGAGGCTGGGGGGGACGTCACCCGCAGACCAGCCGTCGGCCGGCCAGAAGCGGCTCGAGTCGGGGGTGAGCACCTCGTCGCACAGGGCCAGCTGGCCGTCGAGGAAGCCCAGCTCGAACTTCGTGTCGGCGATGAGGATGCCCCGGTCGGCGGCGTGGTCGGCGCCGCGCCGGTAGGCCTCGAGACTGATGCGGCGGGCCTCCTCGGCCACCTCGGGGCCCACCAGCTCGACGGCCCGCTCGAAGGAGATGTTCTCGTCGTGGTCGCCGACCTCGGCCTTGGTCGACGGGGTGAACACCGGCTGGGGCAGGCGCTCGCTCTGCTGCAGGTCGGCCGGCAGGGGCTGGCCGTGCATGGTGCCGCTGCGCTGGTACTCCTTCCACGCCGAGCCGCTGAGGTAGCCGCGCACGATGCACTCGATGGGCAGCATCTGGGCCTTGCGCACGACCATGGCCCGGCCGGCGTGCTCACCGTCGTCGGCCACCGACACCATGTGGTTGGGGCACAGGTCGGCCAGGACGTCGGTGAGCCAGAACTCCGTCATCGCCGTCAGCACCCGGCCCTTGTCGGGGATCGGCTCGGTCATGACGACGTCGAAGGCGCTGATCCGGTCGGAGGCGACGAACGTGAGCGTGCCGTCCCCCTCGTCGTAGACGTCGCGGACCTTGCCCTGGTAGCTGGGAGTCCTCACGGTTGGACCTCGACCTTCTGCGCGGCCCGCAGGTGGAGGGCCACGCTGAGGATCGACGCCGGGGCGAACAGGACGACGGCTCGGCGAAGGGCCGGCTGGCGAACGGCCCGGATGCCGACGATGACCAGGTCGAGCCCGTCGGTGGCGGCGCCCAGGAGAAGGATGCGGCGCAGGGCTCGGGGCTCATCGGCGCTGGCCCCGACGGTGATCGCCGTGAGGCCGAGCTCGCGGATGCCGAACAGGGTGCTGGCGATGGTGGCCGTCGGCGTCGCCGCCTCGTCCAGAGGGCGGCCGAAGGCCAGGGCGAACGACTTGGGAACGGTGAGGGCGGCCAGCCCGACCCCGAGCCGCATGGCGGTGAGCCCCTTCACCGAGGCAGGCAGGTCCATGCCGGCGCAGCGTAGGAGCGGAGAACCCGCCGCGGCACCTAGGCGGCGGCAAAGCCGTTCGGCAGGGCCGGAACCTTGCCCTCTGAGGAGCGGGCTGGCCCCTTCCGGGGCTGGAGCGCCTCAGAGGACGTCGGCGCCCTCGTAGGCGGCGGCTTCGGGGTGACGCTTCACGACCTCGTCGACGCGGGCGACGAACGAGGCCACCTGGGCGGGGGCGGCGCCGGCCAGGTCGAGCGGGTCGCCGATGAGGCTCGCCAGCTCGCCGGCGTCGAGGCCGATGCGGGGGTCGCCGGCCAGGCGGGCCAGGAACGCCGGCCCGTCGCCGACGGCGGCCAGGGCGTGCTCCTTCACCGCCGCGTGGGCGTCCTCCCGGCCGACCCCGCGCTTGACCAGCGCCAGCAGGAGCTTGGTGGTGGCCAGGAAGGGAAGCTCGCGCGCCAGCTCAGCGGCGATGCGGTCGGGGTAGACGGCGAACCCCCGGAGCACGGCGAGGAAGGTCTCGAACACACCGTCGACGGCGAAGGAGGCGTCGGGCAGGGCCACCCGCCGCACGGCCGAGCACGACACGTCGCCCTCGTTCCACTGGTCGCCGACGAGGGCGCTGACCATGGCCAGGTGCCCACCGAGGATGTGGGTGAGAGCCGTGATGCGCTCGCTCGAGCGGGCGTTCTGCTTGTGAGGCATGGCCGAGCTGCCGACCTGGCCGGGCAGGAAGCCTTCGGTGGCCAGGCCGGCGCCGGCCATCAGGCGCAGCGTGACGGCGAGGTTCGCCGGGCCGGACGCCGCCTGCAGGTAGGCGGCCACCACGTCGAGGTCGAGGCTGCGCGGGTACACCTGGCCGACCGCTTCCAGCCGGTGATCGAAGCCGAGGTGGCCGGCCACTCGACGCTCCAGCTCCTCGGCCCGGCCGGCGTCGCCTCCCACCAGGTCGAGGAGGTCCTGCTGGGTGCCGACGGGGCCCTTCACCCCCCGGAGCGGGTAGCGGGCCAGCAGCTCCTCGACCCGGACGAGGGCCTGCAGCAGCTCCTCGCCGGCCATGGCCAGCCGCTTGCCGACGGTGGTGACCTGCGCAGGCACGTTGTGGCTGCGGCCGGCGAGCGCCACGGCGGCGTGGGCGGCGGCCTGCTCAGCCAGCCGGGCCAGCCCGGCGACCATCCGGTCGCGCAGGAGCACCACGGCCAACCGGACCTGAAGCTGCTCCACGTTCTCGGTGAGGTCGCGGCTGGTGAGGCCCTTGTGGATCTCCTGGTGGCCAGCCAGGGAGCTGAACTCCTCGATCCGGGCCTTCACGTCGTGCTTGGTGACGCTCTCCCGCTCGGCGATGGACCCCAGGTCGACCCGCTCGACCACGGCCTCGTACGCCTCGACCGCTCCCTCGGCGACAGCCACGCCCAGATCCCGCTGCGCCCGCAGCACCGCCAGCCAGAACCGTCGCTCGAGGACGACCTTGTGCTCCGGCGACCAGATCCGGCACATCTCCTCGCTGGCATACCGACCGGCGAGCACGTTGGGAACTGCTGCCTTGCTCACCCCCCGAGCCTATTGACCGGTGACCACGAGCTGACCACAAGGGCGAGCGCACTGAGCGAGCCGGCCCGGCGCCAGAGGCCGCCGCAGCTGCGGCGGGAGACGCGGCGGAAGGTACGGAGGCACTGCGAGCGCTCCGTCCCCCCTCGCAGGGCCTCCGACCTTTTGCTCAGATTTCACCCTGGGGACCGTCTTGGCAAGTTTGCTGGGGTGTGACATCTGGCAGAACAGCTAGGCCGTGGAGGCGATGTCCTCGCGCCGGAGCAGGCCGCCGTCGAACGCCACCTGGTCGGCGGCGGCGTAGGCCGCTCGTCGGGCAGCTGGGCCGTCGTGGCCCATGGCGGCGACGCAGAGGACCCGGCCGCCAGCGGTCACGAGCCGTCCGTTGCGCTCGGCAACACCGGCAGAGAAGGCCAGCGGTCCGGCGGCATCGAGCCCGGTGATGGCGGCCCCGGTCACCGGGGCCGCCGGGTAGCCAGGCGCAGCGAGGACCACGCCGACGCACGCCTCTGGGCCGACGGAGACGGTCGTTCGGTCCACCCGGCCGGCGGCGGCCGAGGCGAGGAGCGCAGCGAGGTCGCCATCGAGCCGAGGGAGCACCACCTGCGCCTCCGGGTCCCCGAAGCGCACATTGAACTCGAGCAGCTTCGGACCCTCGGCGGTGAGCATGACCCCGGCGTAGAGCACGCCCCGGTAG
Organism: Acidimicrobiales bacterium; assembly: GCA_046590775.1. GTDB lineage: Bacteria > Actinomycetota > Acidimicrobiia > Acidimicrobiales > JAUJNH01 > JAUJNH01. The sequence goes on along the minus strand of JBKJUI010000297.1, from coordinate 7,454 downwards.
TCCACCCCGTCGGCTACCAGGGCGTGCAGGGTGGGCAGCACCATCCGCTCGAGGACCTGGTCGAGCAGGTCATGGGGGACGCCGCCCACCGGCGAGAAGGCCCCCATGCCTCCCGTGTTCGGGCCCGAATCTCCGTCGCCGACCCGCTTGTGGTCGCGAGCGACCGGGAGCACGACAACCCCGTCGTCGACGGCCCGGCCGTCGCACACGGCCAGCACCGACACCTCGGGCCCGACCAAGCCCTCCTCGATCACCACCCTCCGGCCGGCGGGGCCGAAGCTCGCGCCGGAGAGCTTGGCCCGGACGTCGGCCACGGCGTCGTCGACGTCGTCGGTGACGAGGACCCCCTTGCCCGCCGCCAGGCCGTCGGTCTTCACCACCCACGGGCCGCCGAGAGAGCGCAGGAACGTTTCAGCCTCGTCTTCCTGGACGGCGCCGAAGGCCCGGCTGGCGGCCGTGGGGACCCCGGCCCGCTGCAGCACCTGCTTCAGGTGGGCCTTCGATCCCTCCAGCCGGGCACCGTCCGCTCCGGGGCCGAAGACGGGGGCGCCGGCCGAGCGAAGCCGGTCGGCGAGGCCGTCGACCAGCGGCTGCTCGGGCCCGATCACGACCAGGTCGACGGGGCCGACGGCCTCGAGGCTCGGCCGGCACGTGATCCCGGCGTGCGCCATGCCGGCGTTCCCGGGCACCACCGTCACCTCCGCGGTCCGTCCGATCGCCCAGGCCAGCGCATGCTCGCGGCCACCCGAGCCGACGACGGCCACCCTCATGCGGGCCTCGTCTCCGCGTCGTGCGCCCGGATCCGGCGATCGCTGGTGACGAGGGTTCGCTCTTCCACGCGGGCCTGAGCGAGAGCCAGATCAGCCACCTTGGCTAGGCGGCCGAGCCAGCGCGGAGGTCGACGTACTGCTCCCGGCCGGGGCCGACGCCGACGAGGTGGATGGGCACGCCCACCTGGTCGGCCAGGAAGGCCACGTACTCCATCGCCCGCGGCGGCAGCTGCCCGAGCTCGGTGACCTCGGTGAGGTCGGTGCTCCAGCCCGGCAGCTCCTCGTAGACCGGCACCGCATCGTGGAGGTCGCTCTGGTGGTACGGCAGCTGGTCGACCCGCCTGCCGCGCACCTCATAGGCCACGCACACCTTCACCGAGGGGAACGTGTCGAGGACGTCGAGCTTGGTGAGGGCGACCTCGCTGAGGGAGTTGAGGCGCACCGCATGCCGCAGCATCACCGCGTCGAACCACCCGGGCCGGCGGCGGCGCCCGGTGTTGGTGCCGAACTCGTGGCCTCGGTCGACCATGCGGTCACCCTCGTCGGTGCCCGTCAGCTCGGTCGGGAACGGGCCCGCCCCCACCCGGGTCACGTACGCCTTGGCCACGCCCACCACCCGCTCGATGTCGCGCGGGCCGATGCCGGCGCCCGTGCAGGCCCCGCCCGCCACCGGGTTCGACGAGGTGACGAACGGATAGGTGCCGTGGTCGAGGTCGAGGAAGGTGGCCTGGGCGCCCTCGAGCAGGACGTGCTGGCCGGCGGCCAGGGCTTCGTGGAGGGCGTTGACCGAGTCGCCCACCAGCGGCCCGATGCGGGAGGCCACCTCGCCGAGGAAGACCGAGCAGATCTCGTCGAGGTCGAGGGGCAGGCGGTTGTAGACCCTCGTCAGGACGGCGTTCTTCTCCTTCAGGACCAGCGCCAGCTTCTCTCGGAAGATGGCCGGGTCGAGGAGGTCCTGCACCCGCAGCCCCACCCGCTGGGCCTTGTCGGCGTAGGCCGGGCCGATGCCGCGCTTGGTGGTGCCCAGCTTGTTCTTGCCCAGGTGGCGCTCGGTGAGGGCGTCGAGCTGCTGGTGGTACGGGAGGATCAGGTGGGCGTTGCCGGAGACCACGAGGCGGGGAAAGGCGTCGATCCCCCGGCCCGCCAGGCCGTCCATCTCCGCGAGCAGCACCAGAGGGTCGACCACCACGCCGTTGCCGATGATGCACTGCACGTGGTCCCACACCACCCCGGACGGGATGAGCTGGAGGGCGTAGGACTCGCCGTTGACGACGATGGTGTGCCCGGCGTTGTGCCCACCCTGGTAGCGGACGACGACCGAGGACTCCTTGGCCAGCAGGTCGGTGAAGCGGCCCTTGCCCTCGTCACCCCACTGCGTTCCCACCATGACCGTCGCAGGCACGGTCCTGTGAGGCTAGGCGATCCCGAGCCGCAGGTCACGAGAGGGCGGCGGCGACCTCGTCGTCCTGGTCCCGGCTGGCCGCCAGCAGGCCCGCCCGGTGCTCGGCCAGGCGGCCGGCCAGGTCATCGTCGCCCAGGGCCAGGATGCGGGCGGCGAGGATGCCGGCGTTGGTGGCGGCGTCGACCCCGACGGTGGCCACCGGGATGCCGCTCGGCATCTGCACGATGGAGAGCAGCGAGTCGAGGCCGTCGAGCTTGGCCAAGCCGATCGGCACGCCGATGACCGGGAGCAGCGTGACGGCGGCCAGCACCCCGGGGAGGTGGGCGGCCCCGCCGGCGCCGGCGATGATGACCTTGAGCCCGCGCTCGGCTGCGGTCCTGCCGAACTCGACCGCCCCTGCCGGGTTTCGGTGGGCCGAGCGGACGGCCACCTCGCAGGGCACGCCGAGCTCGACGAGGACGTCGGCGGCCTTGGTCATGGTCGACAGGTCGGAGGCCGAGCCCATCACGATGCCGACGATGGCCTTGGCGCCTGCGGGGACGGTGGTGGGCACGGAGCGGAAGGCTAACTGGGCTCCGAGTGGTGCTCATCCCGCCGCCCCTGCACGGCTCTGGCGGCGGGCCTACCCTCATGTCCGATGACCGACCAAGGCTGGTACCCGGACCCTGCGGGCTCCCACGAGCTGCGCTACTACGACGGCCAGGGGTGGACCTCCCACGTGTCCGACCGGGGCACGGCGGGCGTCGACCCCCTGCCCACCGGCGGTCCCCCGTCGTCGGGAGCCAACGCGGCCTTCGACAGCCTCGACCAGGGGCTCTCCTTCGGCGAGGAGTCCTCGGCCAAGAGGCAGGCGCAGGTGGCGCAGAACACCGGCGCCGCCCCGGTGTCGGCCGGGACGGGCGACATCTTCAGCGAGCCGGTGCTGATCGTGAACCAGAAGGCCAAGCTGATCGAGCTGAACAACCAGTACACGATCTCCGACGCCGAGGGCCAGAAGATCGGCGCCGTGAACCAGGTCGGCCAGTCCGGGGCCCGGAAGGCCCTGCGCCTGGTCTCGAACCTCGACTCGCTCCTGAAGGTCCACCTCGATGTCACCGACATCCACGGACGACCGCTGCTGCGGCTCACCCGACCGGGGAAGATCCTGAAGTCAACGGTCATCGTCGAGCGCCCCGGCGTCGGCGAGGTCGGTCGCCTGGTGCAGGAGAACATGGTCGGCAAGATCCGCTTCGCCATGGTGGTCGGCGAGCAGAAGTACGGCTCGATCAACGCCGAGAACTGGCGGGCCTGGAACTTCACGATCCGCGACCACACCGAGACCGAGGTGGCCCGGATCACCAAGACGTGGGAGGGCCTGGCCAAGATGGCCTTCACCACGGCCGACAACTACGTCGTGCAGATCCACCGCCCCCTCGAGGACCCGTTGCGCACCCTCGTGGTCGCCGCCGCCGTCTCGGTGGACACCGCGCTCAAGCAGAACGAGGGCTGAGCGCGACACGGCTCCGGGCGGGACGGTGACGATGACCGGCGGGGGCTGGCACCCCGATCCCTCGGGCGTGCCCGGCCGGCTGCGGTGGTGGGAAGGCCAGGCCTGGACCGACCACGTGCACGACCCGGCCCCAGCGGCGGCCCCTCCCGCCGGGTCCCCGCTCGATGCCACGGAGATCATCGTGGCGCCCCCTCGGGCGGCGACGCCCGGCTGCCGCGTCTTCGAGCTGACCGACGCCTCGGGAACCCGGCTCGGCCGGCTGGTCGAGACGTCGCGGGGCGCAAACTCCTCCTCCCTCGGCGCCGCGCTCAGCCGGGCGAAGGGCTGGCAGCACGCCACCACCCGTGAGCTTCGCGGCGCCCGGGGCTACCCCGAGCTGGTCCTGACCTGGGGGCCGGCCGCCCCCGGCGTGATCGTCGTCACCCTGCCGGACCGTCGGGAGGTGGGCCGCCTGGCCCAGGGCGACGGCGCCTGGGGCGTCCTCGGCCACGACGGCCGTCAGCAGGGAGCGGCCAGCTCCGGTGGCGTCTCCGCCGCCGACGGCACCCGCCTCTCCGAGCTGACGCCCGACGGCGCCGGCGGCTGGCGGGCAGCCGTGCACGGCGGTCCCCACCCCGAGCCGCTCCGCTCCCTGCTGGCCGCCGTGGCCGTGTCCGCCGACCTGCTCTGATCCCGTCACGCAGTCGAGGGGGAGGCTCCGGCCGGCTTCATCGGAGGACCGGGCGCTCGGGCGGCCGCCGTCGCCCAGCGGCTACCCCGGGGGCTCGTCCAGCAGGCGGGCCTGCTGCCAGTCGACCGACTCCCGGGACCGGGCCCGTCGCCGCAGCACCAGGGCGACGACCCCGCCGGCGGCCAGAACGGTCCCGCCGGCGGCCCCGGCCACCAGTCCGTTCGGCCGGTCGTCGCTGCCGGACGGCTCCTCCGAGTCGCCGAGCGGCGCAGCGACGACCGGGACCTCCGTGGTGTCGAGAGGCGCCCCACCCGGGTTGGCGGGCGGCAGCGTCTCAGATGGCGCGCCGGTCTCCGGCGCCGTGGTCGGGGTCGAGGACGGCCCCGCCACGGTGGTCGGCGCCGCCGTGGCCGTCCCGGCCGCGGTCACGGCCAGGGGCACCAGGCGGGTGCGCAGCAGGCGGAAGCATGCGTCACCGGGGCAGGTGGTCTTCGACATCTCGCGGTGGGCGGCGATGGTGGGCGTCGTCACCTTCTTGCCGGCGGGGTGCAGGTTCGAGCCTCGGCTGACGAAGGTGGCGGTGGCGGGAGGACTGACGTCGATGCCGTAGCGGCCGGCCAGAGCACCGAGCAGCTTCCCCATGGCGTCGAGCGCCTCGGCCGAGGGCGGTTGGGTGGTGTGGTCACCGATGAAGCAGGCCAGCTGGGCGAAACCCTGGCTGCCGCCGGTGGCGTCGGCCTTCACCGGGCCCTTCAGGCTCCCGGTGCGGCCCTCCCACACCTGCCCGAAGCGGTCGATCAGAAAGTTGTAGGCGATGTCCCCCCAGCTCCGGTCGCCCGTGTGAAGGGCGTAGAAGCCTTGCAGCAACCGAGGCACCTCGGCCTTGGCGTAGCCGTTCCCCGACGCGGTGTGATGCACGAGCAGGAAGCGCACGTCGCCGGCCGCCTCCTCCGACAGGGGCTTGGTGGGCTTGAGACCGGCTCCCCAGACGTCGCGGGGTCGCACCTCGACGCCGCCGAGTGCCACCGACGGGACACTCCTGGACAGGCGGGGCAGGACCGGCAGGGCGGCGGCGGCGAGCAGCACCTGCCGCCTGGTCGGTCCGCACATGCCCCGGAGGCTCGCGCAGGTTCAGCCCCCATGGGGGTGCGCGCCCGGCCTGAAGCCAAGATGATGGGCGGTGACGGTCACCGATGAGATTCGCCGTCCAGGGCCGTCGGTACTCAGATGACGAGCGAGAAGGAGAGCGCCGTGAACCTGCCCAACGTTGCATCACACGAGGAGTGGCGAGCCGCCCGGGTCGAGCTCCTGGCCGAGGAGAAGGCCCTGACGCGGGCCCGGGACGCGCTGAACGCCAAGCGGCGCCAGCTGCCGATGGTCAAGGTCGAGAAGGAGTACACCTTCGACGGCCCCGAGGGCCCGGTCGGGCTGCTCGAGCTGTTCGAGGGGCGCCGGCAGCTCATCGTCCAGCACTTCATGTTCGACCCCGCCTGGGAGGACGGCTGCCCCAGCTGCTCGGCCGGGGGCGACGAGGTCTCGCCCGGCCTCCTCGAGCACCTGCACACGCGGGACACGACGTTGGCCATGGTCTCCCGCGCTCCCCTGGACAGGATCGAGGCGTACAAGCGCCGGAAGGGCTGGGCCTTCCCGTGGTACTCCTCGCACGGCAGCGACTTCAACTACGACTTCCACGTCACCCTCGACGAGTCGGTGCTGCCCGTCGAGTACAACTTCCGCACGGCGGCCGAGCACGAGCAGGCGGGCGCCACCGGCTGGGTCGGCGCCGACAAGCCATTCGAGATGCCGGGGTACAGCTGCTTCCTGCGCGGCACCGACGACGTCTTCCACACGTACTCGATGTACGCACGAGCCGCCGAGTCCCTCGGCGGCTCGTACTACTGGCTCGACCTCACCCCCCTCGGTCGTCAGGAGGACTGGGAAGAGCCGAAGGGCCGGGCCGCCACCGCCCGGGCCGCCATCCCGGACTTCTCGTCCTGATCTCGGTGTGAGCAGCCCGGCGCCGCTCAGGTCCCGGCGGCGAGCTTGGAGCGTTCTAGGATCGCCGGCCGGATGACCGACCTCGTCACTGGGGCCGCAACCGACGCGGTGTCCGAGGAGTCGAGGCGATCCTGTGGCCGAGATCACGCGGGCCAGTCAGGTCGTGCTGCCCATGCTCGTCCTTGACAGCCTGGTCGTGGTCGCGAGCGAGCTGGTGTCGGCCCCGCTGCACGTCGCCAACGACGGCGACGCCCTGGACGACGTGGAGATCGAGGTCCGCTTCGCTGACACGAGCTCCCTGGAGGGCGTCGCCGAGCCGCTGGCCCTCGACACCTCCGAGCTCCCGACGGACGACGGCGGGTGGGAGCCGGTGAGCCACCTCCACATCGAGTTCACCCCCTTCCACCGCACGGCCAGCCGGCTCAAGCACCTGGCCGGCTCCGAGCTCGGTGGCGGCGCCTTCCTGAACGACGTCGCCCCCGAGCGGGCCGCGGCCGAGCTGCGCCGGGCCGCGGCGGAGTAGGTGGTCCCCCGCTGGCGGGCCACCGCACCCGGGCGCGTCAACCTCATCGGCGACCACACCGACTACTCGGGCGGCCTGGTCCTCCCGATGGCCATCGACCTCGCCACCACGGTCGTCGGGCGGCGCGGCGGTGACGTCGTGCGGCTGACCTCGGACGACCTGGCTGGCCAGGCCATCGTCCCCCTCGACGTCGCCGACCCCGCAGCGACCGAGCCGGCCTGGGCCCGCTACGTGGCCGGGGTGGTCTCGGTGCTGCGCCCGGTCGAGGGCTTCACCGGCCGGATCGCCACCACGCTGCCCGTCGGCGCCGGCCTGTCGTCGAGCGCCGCGCTCGAGGTGGCGGTGGCGCTGGCGCTGGGCTTCGACGGCTCACCGCTGGGACTGGCCCTGGCCTGCCAGGAGGCGGAGCACCGGGCGAGCGGCGTGCCGTCGGGCGTGATGGACCAGCTGGCGTCGGCGGCAGGCGTGGCCGGCTCCGCCCTGCTGATCGACTGCTCGTCGCTGACGGTCACGCCCCAGCCGGTGCCCGAGGGCGTCGAGGTGGTCGTGGTCCACTCCGGCCAGCCTCGCGGGCTGGTCGACTCGGCCTACGCCGAGCGCCG
>JBKJUI010000254.1:0-5184 GCA_046590775.1 Acidimicrobiales bacterium | reverse complement strand
AAGAACGTCGCCGCCGGCGCCAACCCGATGGTCCTCAAGCGGGGCATCGAGGCCGCCGTCGAGGCCGCCGTCGAGAGCCTGAAGGACCTGGCCAAGCCGGTCGATGGCAAGGAGCAGATCGCCCAGGTCGCCGCCATCTCGGCCAACGACCAGGAGATCGGCGAGAAGATCGCCGAGGCCATCGACAAGGTGGGCAAGGACGGCGTCATCACCGTCGAGGAATCGAACACGTTCGGCATGGAGCTCGACTTCGTCGAGGGCATGCGCTTCGACAAGGGCTACATCTCGCCCTACTTCGTCACCGACACCGACCGGATGGAGACGGTCCTCGAGGACCCGTACATCCTGCTGGTCGGCTCGAAGATCAGCTCGGTCCGCGACCTCCTGCCGCTGCTCGAGAAGATCATGCAGTCGAGCAAGCCCCTCATGATCATCGCCGAGGACATCGAGGGCGAGGCGCTGGCCACCCTGGTCGTCAACAAGATCCGCGGCCTGTTCAAGTCCGTGGCCGTCAAGGCCCCCGGGTTCGGCGAGCGCCGCAAGGCCATGCTCCAGGACATCGCCATCCTCACCGGCGGCCAGGTCATCACCGAGGAGGTGGGCCTCAAGCTCGAGGGTGTGACCATCGACCTGCTGGGCACGGCCCGCAAGATCACCGTCAGCAAGGACGAGACCACCATCGTCGAGGGCGGCGGTGACGACGGCGACATCAAGGGCCGGATCAGCCAGATCAAGGCCGAGATCGAGAACACCGACTCCGAGTACGACCGGGAGAAGCTGCAGGAGCGCCTGGCCAAGCTCGCCGGCGGAGTGGCCCTGATCAAGGTCGGCGCCGCCACCGAGACCGAGCTCAAGGAGAAGAAGCACCGCATCGAGGATGCGGTGTCCACCACCAAGGCCGCCGTCGAGGAGGGCGTCGTCCCCGGTGGAGGCGTGGCTCTGGCCCGCAGCCAGGCCGCCATCCTCTCCGCCGCCGAGAAGCTGGTGGGCGACGAGGCCACGGGCGCCAAGATCGTGGCCCGGGCGGTCACCGAGCCGCTGCGCCAGATCGCCATCAACTCCGGCATGGAGGGTGGCGTCGTGGTCGAGAAGGTGCTGGGCCTGAAGGGCGCCAAGGGCCTCAACGCCGCCACCGGCGAGTACGAGGACCTGTTCAAGGCCGGCGTCATCGACGCCGTCAAGGTCACCCGCTCGGCCCTGCAGAACGCAGCGTCGATCGCCGCTCTGTTCCTCACCACCGAGGCGGTCATCGTCGACAAGCCGGAGAAGGACGCAGCACCCATGCCGGGCGGCGGGATGGACGACTTCTAGGCCCTGCTCGGCCGGATCTCGACTGGAGATGCACGGAGGCGCCCCATGGGGGCGCCTCCGGCGCGCCGGGTGTGCACTCGGTTGCGCGTCGTGGCAACCTGAACCATGGCTCGTCGCCGGGTGAGGATCTACGCGGTCGTGGTCACGATGGCGTGCCTGCTGTCCGCCTGCTCGCCCTCACGGTACGAGTTCGCGTCGAACAAGCCGCTCGGCGTCTACCTCAAGGTGCCGACGAGCTGGAGGGCGGTGCCCCAGGACGACCTGCTCCCGCTCTACGCCGCGGGGGAAAAGCAGCCCTCGCCCGAGGGGTTCGACATCCTGAAGCAGGTGATGTGGGAGCGCGCCTGGGACTCGAGCAAGACCGAGGACCTCAACCACTTCCTTCTCGGCGGCGCCGCCGCGCCGGTGGTCCGGGTGGCCGTGCGGAGCCTGACCACCGACCAACACCGGTCGATGTCCCTCGACACCCTGTCGAACCTCACCCTCGGCACCTACACCCTGGAGATGAAGGGCCTCACCGAGCTGTTGCGCAACCCTGGCACCTCCGACCTGGCGGGCGCTGACTTCATACCGCTCGAGGACGAGGAGCTGAAGCCGGGCCCGAAGTCCAACCTGCGGGATGGCTACGTCGGCATCCGACAGCTGTTCGAGGCCCGCACCGTCGCCGACAAGAGCCTCTACGTGATCGGGTTCATCGGCATCGTCGACAACGCCCGCACCCGCCTCTACAGCATGACCGTGCACTGCAACCGGATGTGCTACGTCCGGAACGAAGGCGCCATCCAGAAGGTCCTCGACTCGTTCACCGTGAGGAAGCCCTGACATGAACCTCCCCATGCCCCCCGCCCCGATCCCTCCGCCTGACTCGCCGCAGGGCCACGACGGCCCCTTGGGCTTCCATGGCAACCCGAAGGAGAGCGAGCGGGCAACTCGCCGGCCGATGATCCTCCTCGACCGGGTCAGGTTCATCCTGCTCTTCCTGGTCGCCTGGGTCGTCCTGGTCATCGCCTCCGTGGGCGACAACCCGCTCCTCTCCTTCGGCGATGGCCTCCGCCAGGGCCTGCGGTCGAACTGGTGGATGCTGCTGCTGGTCGCCTTGGAGGTGATCCGCCAGATCCACTACTGGGTGAGCGAGAAGTCAGCGCCCTACCACCAGGCCTGGAAGAGGACGTGGAAGGGGTTCGAGGGCGTGCGCGGGAGGTTCCCGCCGCTCGTGCGGTACCGCATGGCCCGCCTCGCCAGGATCAGCGTCTTCCTCGTCCTGGCCTCGATCGTCCTGGGCAAGGTCACCGGCGACTCGCCGCTCACCGCCCTGTTCAAGGCCCCGGCGATGATCATCCAGGCCCTGCCGGCGATCCTCCAGGTGCTGCTGATCATGATGGTCGCCGTCGGCCAGTTCGTCGCCATCTTCTGGTACCTCTCTCGCGGTGGGGTCGAGACCTACATGCCCGACGAGATCCAGACCCGCTTCTCCGACGTCTGGGGCCAGGACAACGTCCTCCACCGCGTGAAGGAGAACGTCGCCCTGCTCGAGAAGCCTGAGCTGGTCGAGGCCAAGGGTGGTCAGGTCCCTCGGGGCATCCTGCTGTGGGGCCCGCCAGGCACGGGCAAGACGTTGATGGCCAAGGCGGTCGCCGGTGAGACCGGCAAACCGTTCGTCTTCGTCGAGCCCTCGTCGTTCAACCAGATGTTCGTGGGCGTCGGGGCCATGAAGGTCAAGGCCCTGTACCGGAAGCTGCGCAAGCTCGCCCTCCGCTACGGCGGCGTCATCGTCTTCTTCGACGAGGCCGACGTCCTCGGCAGCCGCGGCGCTCCCTCGGGCGGCTTCGGCGGGCTCGGCGGCGCCGGAGGGAGGTCACCGTTCGGACTCGACCAGTGCGGCGGGTTCGGATACCTGTCTGAGCGGTCGCAGCTCAACGTCCTGCGAGCCGATCCGGCCGGAGGGAGCACACGGCCGCCGGCGCCGATCATGATGGGCGGCATGGGCGGCGGCGCCGGTGTCTTGCAGCCGCTGCTCACCGAGATGTCCGGCATGGAGAAGCCGCGTGGCCTCGTCAACAAGATCCGCAAGATCCTCGGGTTGCGCCCCGTGCCTCCCCCCCTCTACCGGATCCTCACGATCATGGCCACGAACCTGCCCGACGCCTTGGACGCAGCTTTGCTCCGCCCCGGCCGCATCGACCGGATCTTCAAGGTCGGCTACCCGCCGCTGGACGGCCGGATCCAGACCTACAACGGCTACCTCCGCAAGGTGAAGCACGAGCTGACCGAGGACCAGATCCGCCTCTTCGCCCTGACATCGGGCCAGGCGAGCGGGGCCCAGATCGAGAGCTTCGTGAACGAGGCGCTGATCATCGCCATCCGGGAGGGTCGCGACACGATCAGTTGGAACGACCTCACGCTGGCCAAGTTCGTCCGCCGCTTCGGCATGCCCGACCAGCACCAGTACACCGACCGGGACCGCCACAGCGTGGCCATCCACGAAGCCGGCCACGCCTTGGCCTTCTACCGCCTCGACTACACCAGCGTCATCGACGTCGCCAACATCGAGAAGCGGGGCCAGGTCGGGGGGTTCGTGGCTCCTGCGCCGCTCGAGGACAGCGAGAAGGACTGGACCCACAACCTCGAGATCGGCATCAAGGTGTCGCTGGCCAGCCGGGCGGCCGAGCGACTGTTCTTCGGTGAGAACTCCTCGGGCGTTGGCGGGGACATGCACTCGGCGACGTCGATCGCCGAGGGGATGCTCGGGCGCTGGGCCATGGGGGAGAGCCTGAGCGCCACGATGGACGAGGTGAAGAGCCGGAACGACCGTTTGGCCTTCGGGGCGAAGGTCGAGGCCGCGCTGCAGCGCCTGTATGACGAGGTCTTCGCTCTGATGGAGCAGAACCGCAACGAGCTTCTGGCCGTCGCCCATGCCCTCGAGGTGAACGGGGCGATCAGCGGCAGCGACGTCGAGGCCGTCATCGAGGGCACACCCGGCCCGACGATCGACGGCCGGATGTACCGCGACCCGGTCTTCATGGCCGAGCTCGAGGCCTACCACGCCGAGGTGGTGCGCCAGATGCGGGCCAAGGGCCCGGTCGAGATCCGCCTGCCCCGGCGCGACCCGCCACCGCAGCTCGCCCTGGCCGCTTCGGTGCCCGACCAGAACGGCAACGGCAACGGCAACGGGGCCTGGGCGCCATCGCCGCCGGTGGCGTGGCCGCCGACCCCCGCCCCCACCCCCGCTCCCGGTGCGTGGGGGTCGCCGCCGCATTCGTGGCCGCCCCCCTCTGGACCGCCGCCGCCGCCGTCGCCTTAGGCTTCGGGCGCCGTGCCGGAACCGCTGAGCTCTGCCGTCGGCTGGGGTGTGCTGCACCTGTTCTGCCACCTCGGCGGGTCCGGAGGCGGTGCACCGCTCGACGCCGAGGCCGTCGTGGCCGCCGTCAAGGCCGGCCAGGCCGACGACCACCAGGTGGTCAGCTTCGCCGTGCTCGGCCACAAGGCCGACCTCGGTTTCCTGGCCCTCGGACCGGACCTGTGGCGGCTCCGCCGCCTCCAGCGTGACCTCCAGCGGGCGGGGCTGCGGGTCACGGCCAGCTACGTGTCGCTCACCGAGACCAGCGAGTACGCCAAGGACCTCCCTCCCGAGATGGCCGCTCCCCGGCTCTACCCGCAGCTTCCGCCGGACGGGATGCGGGCCATCTGCTTCTACGGGATGAGCAAGCGCCGCACCGCCGACGCCAACTGGTACGCCACCCCGTTCGACGAGCGCAAGCGGATGATGTACGAGCACGGCACCTCGGGCCGGACCTTCCGCGGGCGGATCCTGCAGCTGGTCACCGGTTCCACCGGAATCGACGATTGGGAGTGGGGGGTGACGCTGTTCGCCCG
>JBKJUI010000467.1:0-9659 GCA_046590775.1 Acidimicrobiales bacterium | reverse complement strand
GGCCCCGGCCCCGGCCCCGGCCCCGGCCCCGGCCCCCGGAACAGCGTGCGAGGTCTCCACCTGGGCCGACTGTCCCGCCCGGCGAATGGTCTGTCGGTTGTGGCTCGTCGTCGGCGCCTCGTGGCGGGCCGCCGCTCCGCCGGAGCAGCCGACTCTGTCAGGACATCGGTTGGCGGCCGGCGGAGCCGCCCTGCGCCCTTCGAGATTCCGATTCGCTTTGCCTACGGGCAGCCGGAATGATCCCGGCCCGCCGGGCGGCGCCGATCGATGCGCTGCAGCGCTTCCGACGGAAGCGCCCGTTTCGCCGGACCTTCCTGCGACGTGGCTCGCCTCAAGGACCCTCCGGCGCCCGGTGGTCGGTCGCCACGATCGACCCGATGCCGGGATGAACTCAGGCTCACGGCACGTACGCGGCCGACGCCTCACGGGTCTGGCCTGGCGGTTGCGTTGGCCTTGACGCTTGAGACCTTGCCCGAGATGTGACGCTGGAGATCGCCTGCGAGGGCTCTGACGGTTCCTCGGTCGAGCATCGGAGGTCGATCGCGCAGCGCCTTACGCCATTCCCTCTCCTTCCGGCCCTCTAGGATCAGAGTGTTCTGGAAAGTGATGTGGCCCCCTTCGATCTCGGGAGCCCCCGGTCCCCAAAAGGCGATTGCGGCTTGTACCTGAACCTCGGGATGGCCGGCACCAGCAAGCGCTCGTTGAGCGAGCTTGGCCGACCACGCCGCCTGCCCGACAAAGCGCGATTGACTTCCGCCGATGGCCTTCGGTGTCACCCAGATCGGATCTAAGCGTGGTTGAGGTCCGCCGGTCACGGCACAGTCACCGAGAACGCTCGCTGGAGACCGGGCTCAGGCCTCGCCGAGGAGCTCCGGGATCGCCTCGGCCAGGTCGGCCACGGTCCAGCGGCCGTCGCGCCGGATCGACGAGACCACCTTCCAGCCCTCGAACAGCTTCACCTCGCCGCCCTGCACGAAGAACACCCGGCCGCTGGCCTGGCAGTCCTCGGTGGCCAGCCAGGCCACCAGCGGCGAGGCGTGGGCGGGGTCCCACAGGTCGAACATGTCCGGGTCGTCGGGCGAGCGGACGAGGTCGGCCAGGCCAGGGGTCTGCTGGGTGAGCCGGGTGCGGGCCGCCGGAGCGATGGCGTTCACCCGGATGCCGAGATCGCCGAGCTCCTGGGCGGCGATGACGGTCAGCGCGGCGATGCCCGCCTTGGCCGACCCGTAGTTGGTCTGCCCCACGTTGCCGACCAGCCCGCTGGTCGAGGTGGTGTTGACGACCGAGGCCTTCACCTCCACGCCGTTCTTCGCCTGCGAACGCCACCAGCGAGCGGCGTGGCGCAGCGGGGCGAAGTGACCCTTCAGGTGCACCCTGACCACGTCGTCCCACTCGCTCTCCGACATGTTGACGATGCGGCGGTCCCGCAGGATGCCGGCGTTGTTCACGAGGACGTGGAGGTCTCCGAACGCCTCGACGGCGGCCAGGACGAGCTGGCCCGCGGCGTCGAAGTCGGCGCAGTCGTGCGCGGTCGCCACCGCCTCACCGCCGGCGGCCACGATCTCGTCCACGACCTGGGCGGCCCGGGTGGCGTCGGAGCCCGTCCCGTCGGGGGCGGCGCCGAGGTCGTTCACGACGACCCGGGCGCCCTCACCCGCCAGGTGCAGCGCGTGGGACCGGCCGAGGCCGCGACCGGCCCCTGTGACGATCGCCACCCTTCCGTCCAGTGCTCCCATGGCCGGCGGACCGTAGTTTCACCTGGTGTAGATCGCCACCGACGAGCCGCGGCGCACCCGGGCGCCGGCGACGGGCTGCGAGCTGAAGACCTGTCCGCCAGGGGGTCCGAAGGTGGTCGTGGCCACCAGCCCTGCCGTCGTCAGGGCCTGCTGCGCCGCCGCCGGGGTCTTGCCGGAGAGCGTGGGGACCGTGACGAGGTCAGGACCCTTCGACACGTTGATGGCAACGGCGAGGCCCGGCCGGACCTCAGCGCCAACCGCGGGGTTGGTGCCGACCACCTTCCCGACCGGCACCTTGTCGTCGAACACCTCGACGCTGGTGCCCTTCAGGCCGGCGGCCTGGAGCGCGGCCATCGCCTCGTCGAGGGACTTGCCCGCCAGGTCGGGGACGGGTCGTGCGGGCGGGCCGGCGGACACCATGATGGTGACCTGGGCGCCGCGTGGGACCTGGGTCCCCGCGGGCGGATCGATCGAGAGCGTGCTGCCGATGGGCACCTGCTCGTTGTCCACCGGCGTGGAGGCGACGACGAGGCCGAGGGCGGTGAGCGACTTGGAGACCTCCTCAGCCGGGCGCCCGGCCACGGCTGGCAGCGTCCGCGCCTCAGGCCCGCTAGACAGCGTGACCGTGACGGCCCGGCCCTGACGCTGGCGGGCCGGCCGGGAGGACAGCACCCGGCCGGCCTCGACCGTCTCGCTCGGGGCCTCGCCGCCCACCTTCAGGCCGAGCTCCTCGGCCCGCAGCCGGGCCGCGGCCTGGCTCCGGGCCAGGTTGATGATCTGCGGCACGTCGACCGTGGGCCGCCAGGGCTGCACGATCGCCGCCGCCGCCGCCAGCCCGGCCACCACGAGCATCACGAGGAGCAGGGCCACGAGGCGGCCCTTGCGCCGCTTGCCGGGTGGCGGCGCCTCGAGGTCGACTGCGTCGTCGGCCTGCTGCCCGGCCGCCTCCCTTGGAAGTCGGCTGGTGGCCGTGGCCGGGGTCGGCGCCGGGGCCACGACCGCCTCCGGCCGCTGTCGTTCCGCCCGGCGCCGGGCGCGGCGGGTAGCTGCGTCGGGCCGGGGCTCGGGCAGGGGTAGGGGGGTGGGGAGAGGCCCGGGGGCAACCACCGCCTCTGGCGTCTGACGAGCGGCCCGGCGGCGGGAGCGACGGCTGTCGTCGGGCGGGGGCCCGCCACCACCGTCGCCCTCATCGCCGTGATCGGTCGCCTCGTCGTCGTAGGGGGCGGGGCGGGGCGGCTCGGGGTGGGCCGTGGCGTCCTCGGAGGGCGGCTCGGCGCCGGTGGGCACCAGCCCGGCCAGCGGCAGAGGTGCGGGCCGGTCCAGCAGGGGGGCCACCGCCTTCAGCATCCGCCCGAAGGTGGCGGCGTCGCTGCGGGCGTCTCGATCGGTGCCGCCGGCGGCGGCGAGCGCCTCGGCCAGCGGGCCGACCGCCCTCGGCGGATCGAGCGGGCGCTCCAAGCGGGCCAGCAACGTGGCCGCCGAGGTCTCGGCGGCGAACGGCACCTCGCCGGTGATCGCCTCGACGAGCACCAGGGCCAACGAGTAGACGTCGCTGCGACCGTCGAGCGGACGGCCCTCGACCTGTTCGGGCGAGGCATAACGGGCGGTGCCCAGCACGGCCCCGAGCGGCTCGGTGGTGGCGGCCTCGGCGATGGCCCGGGCCAGGCCGAAGTCGGCCACCCGCAGCCGGCCCTCGTCGTCGAAGAGGAGGTTGGCCGGCTTGATGTCGCGGTGCACCAGCCCCCGCCGGTGGGCGTGGTCCAGGCCGCGGCAGGCCTCGAGCCCCAGCTGCAGGGCCTGGGCGGGCGAGACCCGGACGCCCTGGTCGAGCAGGCCCTTGAGGCTGCCGCCCTCGAGCAGCTCGGTGACGAGGAACGGCGAGCCGCCGTCGTCGCCCCAGTCGTGGACGGCCAGCACGTTCGGGTGGCGCAGCGCGGCGGCGATCTGCGCCTCGTTCTGGAACCGGCGGAGGAAGGCCTCGTCGGCCGCCAGCGCCGGGTGGAGGATCTTGAGAGCCACCTGGCGGCGCAGCACGACGTCCTCGGCGGCGTAGACGGCGGCCGAGGCGCCCCCGCCGAGCGGGCGGGTGATGCGGTAACGGCCGCCCAGGACGCGGCCGACGAGGTCAGGGGACGACGGCGCGGATGAGCCGGGGGCCACGCAGGAAGGGTACGACCGCTCCGTCGGATTGGTGGTGGATGCGCGGTTGCCCGCTGTGCTGGGCGACCATGGGGAGGTGCGCGAAGCGGTGGCCGACGACCTCGAGAGCTTCGTCCAGGCCGGGTCCCTGTGGGATCCCGTGGCGGTCGAGGCGCTGATCGCCCGCCTCGACGCCGAGACGGCGGCCACGGGTGATCCCCTGCCCGCCCAGCTGGCCCGCCCGCTGGGCTCGGTGCTGTGGCGTCTCCAGCTGGGCCCCGTGCCCGCCCGGCTGGCCGCCGACATCGAAGCCGTCACCTACCCTCGACTGTGGAAGGTCCTCGAGGCCGTGCGCAGCGGGTTGCCCGACGGCGAGCTCCGCGTGCGCATCGAGGTCATGGGGCGACGCCTGTCCCGCACGTTCGCCGAGGAGAGCCGATGAGCACCACCAGCACCCGCCCCCGGCAGCTGGAGCCGGCCGGCGGCCCGAGCCGGAGGAACCGGCTCCAGGGCCTCTTCACCACGCGGCGGGTCGTCAGCTCGCTGGCGCTGGCCGTGGCCACCGCCCTGCTCGTGGTCGGCTTCCAGGAGAGCAAGGACGGCGGCGGCCAGGCCAGACAGAGCCGTCCGGCCGGGGTCCTCCGGGTCTTCCCGGCCGAGGGCGCCGCCTCCCTGCGCCAGGAGCCGATCGGCGCCCAGCTGGCCGACGAGCTCACCGGTGAGATCGAGATCGACGGGCGCCCCATCCCCGTCGACCAGACCGAGCGGCCGGTCGTGGCCACCGCCGGGGAGAGCAACCCGGCGGCGCGTGGCCTCAGCGGCCTCAACCAGGTGTCCTTCACGCCGGGAGCAGGCAAGGACATCGTGTCGCTCGCCCCTGGCTCGCACGTCGCCCGCATCCTGTTCTGGAACCAGGCCAGCGAGGCCCGTGAGCAGGCGCTCGTCTACACCTGGAGCTTCACCGCCAGCTGAGCGGCGTCCGAGATCAGGGCGGAGACAGCTCGCCGGTCTCGAGGATCCGGGCGAAGGTGGCCTCGTCGACCACCGGGACGCCCAGCTCCTCGGCCTTGGCCACCTTGGACCCGCCCGGCTCCCGCCCGGCCACGAGGGCCAGCGACTTCTTCGACACCGAACCCGGCGACTTGCCGCCACGCGCCTTGACGGCCGCCTCGGCCTCCTCGCGGCTCCAGCCCTCGAGCGTGCCGGTGACCACCACCGTCTTGCCGGCCAGCACCTGCGGGAGCGTGGGGGCCACCGGCCCCTCGAGGTTCACGCCGGCCGCCTTGAGCTTGTCGACCAGCACCAGGGCCCGGGGGTCGTCGAAGAAGGCGCTGACGCTGCGGGCGATGGTCGGGCCCACCCCCTCGATGGCGGCGAGCTCCTCCTCGGAGGCGGCGACGATGCGGTCGAGGTGCCCGGTGGCCGCCGCCAAGGTGGCCGCCATCGTCCCGCCCAGGTGGCGGATGTTGAGGCCGGTGAGCAGGTTGGCCAGAGGCCGCTGCTTCGACCCCTCGATCCCGGTCTCCAGGTTGCCGATGGAGACCTCGCCCCACCCCTCGACCGAGCGCAGCCGGTCCCAGTCGATGGTGTAGAGGTCGGCGGGGTCGGACCCGATGAGCCCGAGCTGGATCAGCTCCTGCACCCGCTTCTCTCCGAGGCCCTCGATGTCCATGGCCCCCCGGCTGGCGAAGTGCTGGATCCATCCCGCCACCCGGGCCGGGCAGTGGTCGTTCGGGCACCGGTGGTCGGCCTCGCCCTCGGGGCGCAGCAGGGCGGTGCCGCACACCGGGCAGTTCGTGGGGAACGCCCACGGCCTGAGTCCCTCGGGGCGCACGGCCAGCACGGGTCCCACCACCTCGGGGATGACGTCGCCGGCCTTGCGGACGATCACCGTGTCGCCCTCGCGCACGTCCTTGGCCCGCACCTGGTCCTCGTTGTGCAGCGTGGCCGTCCCGACGGTGGAGCCGCCGACGAACACCGGCTCGAGCATGGCGAAGGGCGTGGCCCTGCCGGTGCGCCCGATCGACACCACGATCTGCTTCAGCAGGGTGGTGCGCTCCTCGGGCGGGTACTTGAAGGCGAGGGCCCAGCGTGGGGCGTGCGAGGTCGACCCCAGCTCGCGACGCTGGCCCAGGTCATCGACCTTCACCACGATCCCGTCGATCTCGTAGTCGAGGTCGTGGCGGTGCTCGAGCCAGTGCTGGGTGAAGGCGAAGACCTCGTCCAGGGACCCGACCGTCGTGAGGTGCGGGTTGACCGGAAAGCCGAGGCCACGGACCCACTCCAGCGTCTCCAGGTGGCCGGCGAAGGTGGGGCCGCCCTCGACCTGGCCCAGCTGGTAGGACCAGAAGCTGAGGGTGCGGCTGGCCGTGACGGAGGGGTCCTTCTGCCGCAGCGAGCCCGCCCCGGCGTTGCGCGGGTTCACGAACGGCCGCAGGCCGGCGTCGAGCTGGGCCTGCTTCAGCCGCTCGAAGACCGACAGCGGCATGTAGACCTCGCCGCGCACCTCGAGCACCGGCGGCGCCGCCGCCACCCTCTTGGGCACGGCCTCGATGGTGACGACGTTGGCGGTGACGTCCTCACCCACCTTGCCATCGCCCCTGGTGGCCGCCCGCACCAGACGACCAGCCTCGTAACGCAGGCTCATGGCCAGCCCGTCGATCTTCAGCTCGCAGCAGTAGGAGACCTCGGTGCTGATGTGGCGCTGGATGCGGACGCCCCACCTCTCGAGCTCGGCGAGCGAGAAGGAGTTGTCGAGGCTCATCATCGGCACGGCGTGGCGCACCGGGGCGAAGAGGGTGGAGACGGCGCCGCCCACCTGCTGGGTGGGGCTCTCCTCCATGGCCAGGGCCGGGAACTGCTGCTCGAGCTCCTGCAGCTCGCGCCCCAGCTGGTCGTACTCGAAGTCGGAGATCTCGGGGTCGTCGAGCTTGTGGTAGCGCTCGTTGTGGTGGTCGATCTCGGCCCGCAGCCGCTGCGCCCGCTCGACGATCTCCTGGGGGACCTCGGCCATCGCCCGAGGCTACCGACCGACCGGGACGCTCAGGCCGGGTCCTGCCGGTCGGCTCGGCGCCTGCGCCGGTCGGCCCGGCGGCGGGCGGCCTCGTCGGCGGTCAGCGGCGGGGGCAGCTCCAGCGCGTCGTCGACGTCGAGCCCCTTGGCCTGCGGTGGCGGCGCCGCCCGCTCGGGCTCCTGGGCCGAGCGGGCCGCCGCCGCCCGCCGCGCCTGCTTGGCCGCCTCGGCCTGGCGGGCCAGCGCGGCCTGCCTGGCCTGACGCTCCTCCGCCTCCTGCTGGGCCTTCCGCATCCGCCGCTGACGGATCCGCTCGACCTCGTCGACCCAGGCCTGGTCCTCCTCCGGCTCGGGCTCGGCGAGCGGCCGGCGGTCGGCAGCGGTGTCGTCGGCGGGGGGGGATGCGACCGCGGCCGGTGCTGCGGCCCGTCGTGACCGGCGCTCTCCCGGAGGCGCCTCCGGCCCGGGGTCGGGGTCGGGGCCCGGCGGGCCGCCGACGTCGGCTCCCGACCCGGCCAGGTCGTCGAGCGCCACCTGGTCCTCGACGGCGGCGACCTCCGCAGGCACCTCGTCGTCGTCCTCGTCGGCGTGGTCGAGCGGCCCGGCCTCGTCGACGGGCGCCTCCACCTCCTCAGGCTCCTCGCCGCTGCCGTTGGGCGTCCCGCCCTCGAGCAGGGCCAGCACCAGCGCCCGGCTCTCGTCGAGGGCGGCGAGCACCTCCTCGGCGGGAGCCAGCTCCTGGCGGATGGCCAGGCTGTAGCGGACGATGACCTCTAGGTCGACGAGCGGCACCTCGGCCAAGGGTCGTTTGCTCCTGTCGTGTGGGTGGGTGGTTGCAACCAGTCCGTGCCAGCATGCCACCGAAGGCCAATGGACTCCCGCCTCCGCCGCTTGATCCCCTGGACCCTGCGGTCGTTGTGGGCCCTCCTCCCGCTCGCCGCCGGCCCCGCATTCGCCGCCGCCCTCGACCCGACGAGCGGCGCGATGCGGACGACGGCCAGCCTCGGCCTGTGGGCCGTGTGGGCCGTGACCCTCCTGGCCACGCTGGTCCCGGCGCCGGTCACGCTCACGCTCGTGCGGCTGGTGGCCCCGGCCGCGCCGGTGGCCGTCGTGTGGGCAGGCGCCACGGGGCGGCCCTCACCGCTGGCCACGGCCGCTGCCGTGGCTGCGACGGTGGCGGCCGCAGCGGTGGCGCTGGCCCCGGCCATCGGCCGCGCCTTTGTCAACGCCCCCGCCTACCCGAACGAGCGCCGCCACCTGCTTCGCCTGCCGGGCGCCCTGGCCCTCGGCCCGGTGCCGCTCGCCTGGGCGGTGACGGTGGTGGCGCCGACGGCCACGGTCCTGCTGGCGGCGGCCGAGCAGTGGGTGGCGGCGGTGCTGGTGGCCGCAGTCGGCGGCCCCGCGGCGGTGCTGGCGGCCCGGTCGCTCTACAACCTGACCCAGCGGTGGGTGGTGCTCGTGCCGGCGGGGCTGGTCCTGCGCGACACCATGGCGCTGGTCGAGCCGGTGCTGTTCCGGCGCGAGCTCATCGAGGCTCTCCGCCCGGCGCCGGCCGGCACCGACTCGCTCGACCTCACCCTCGGCGCCGCCGGCCTGGCCCTCGAGCTGCTGCTGACCGAGAAGGTGGGGATGACCCTCATCAAGGCCAAGGAGCGAAGGGGCGAGGAGGGCTCCTCGGCCCGGCTGCTGATGACGCCGACCCGACCGGGGGCGGTGCTGGCCGACGCCGGCGAGCGCTCGATCCCGGTCGGCTAGCGCGGGTCGGGCAAGCCTCAGCTCAGCAGCACGGCGCCGCCCCGCATCGGCTGGTTCAGCGCCACCACATCGCAGGCGCAGCCGAAGAACTCGGCGTCACCGAAGGCGTACACCTCGAGGTAGGAGGGGCCGAAGAGGTAGTAGCCGCCACCGGTGGGCGTGGAGGCGATGCCCACGACTGGTGCGCGCGGCGGCGAGCCGCCTAGACCAACCGGCGGCTGGAGGAGCTCGGTGAGGCTGCCGTAGGAGGCGGCGTCGCCGTAGGGGAGCACGCCGCCGGCCGCCGTGGCCAGCCAGTACCCGTGCCCGGTCGGCGTGGGCGCCATGCCCACGACGGGCGAGGGGAGCCCGTTGCCGGCGGCCGATCCGAAGAACTCGGCGTCGCCGTAGGCGAAGACGCCCCCGTCGGCGGCGACCAGGCAGTAGCCCCGGCCCGACGGCGTGGCCGCCATGCCGGTCACAGGCCGGTTGAGCGGCGTGCCGCCGGCTGAGCCGGCGAACCTGGCGTCGCCAAAGGCGAAGACGCCACCGTCGCCGGCCACCAGCCAGTTCCCCTCGCCGGTGCGCTGCACCACGCCGCAGCGCTGGCGCCCACCCGAGTCACCGGTGGCCAGGGTGGCGGCGTCGGGGCCGACGTCGGTTGCGCCGAACGGCGCCTTGCGGTAGCGGGCGGCGTCGGCCGGGATGTTGGCCAGGTTGTCGGCTGCGGCGTGGACGATGACGGCGCTGCCGTCGGCGTCGAGCAGCTGGGCGACCGTGAAGCCGTCGGTGCGGAAGGTGGCGCGGGCCACGCCGCCGCCGCTGTACAGCACCGGCATGTCGCCGTCGTGGCCGCCGTGGCTCTGGCCGAGCGGGGGGCCGCTGCCGAGGTGGCCGCCGGCGGACGTGAACGGCGACGCCGGGTCGGTCACCGCGCAGCTGCCCACCGTGTGCACGTGGAAGCCGTGCCAGCCGTCGGCCAGACCTTCGGCGTACACCTCGACCCGGACCTTCGCCCCCTCCTGGGTGAGCCCGACG
>JBKJUI010000430.1:0-10348 GCA_046590775.1 Acidimicrobiales bacterium | reverse complement strand
ACGACGACGATGAAGAGGATGCAGATCAGGCCGCCGATGGCCGACCCGGCCCCACCGGAGCTGCCGCCTGACCGCACGCCGGAGCCGCTGCCGAAGCCCGAGCTGCTGCCGAAGCCTGAGCTGCCGCCCGAGCTCCTCGAGCTGGAGCCCGAAGAGCTGCGGGAGCCGCCGCTGCTCCCCGAGTTCGAGGACTGGCCACCGCCGGCTCGCGCGGGCACGGCGCCGACCGCCGCCATGCTATGGCCGAGGTCGACGCGTACGGACAGGGTCACCCTTCGCCGTCCGCCGGGGGCTGGGCGTCGTCAGCGGCGGCCGCCGGGACGGTCGACGTGCCGCACTCGGGGCAGAACTTCGCCCCGGGCAGGAGGTCGGCCCCGCACGAGCCGCAAGACGCCTTCATCTTCGTGCCGCAGTCGTGGCAGAACTTGGCGTTCTCCTTGTTGGCGGCGCCACAGCTGGGGCACGCCACCGTGGGCGGACCGAGCGCCGAGCCGCAGGTTGCGCAGAACTTGGCTCCCTCGCGGTTCGGCTCGCCGCACTTCGGACAGGGCGTGGTGGCGGGCGGCGGCGAGGCCGGCTGGCCCATGCCCTGGCCGGCCATGCCCTGCTGGAAGGGCTGGTTGATGGCTCCGCCGAGGCCGAGGCCCATGCCGAGGAAGGCGGTCTGGTTCGCCGCCCCGCCCTGCGCCAGCCCCTCGCCGGCGCCCTCGAGCACCTGGCCCTGGGCGTACTGCAGGTAGTTCGGATCGCTGGCCAGGCCGATCATGGCCCGCTTGGAGGCCACCTTGTCGGAGAGGTCCTTGAGGCGGGCCTCGTCCTCCTCCTTCAGGTTGACCGTGAAGTCGCCGAACCGGACCAGCTGCAAGCCGTTCTCGGCCAGCACCGGGTTGACCTTGGACATGGTGAGCTCGGTGATCTCACTGGCCTGGGACTTGATGCCGAGGACCGGGATCGTGTGGTCGAGGATCCCCTCGCTGACCAGCTCGCCCATGACGTTGAGGATCTGGCGGCCGATGAACGTGGTGATGATCTCGTTGTCGGGCTGGTCGGCGGTGCCGATGATCGTCTTGATCAGCAGGCCGCCGTCGAACACCCGCAGCGAGTAGTCGCCGTAGACCCGGATGGACACCGGCATCTGGAAGTCGGGCTCTTTGATGGTGTCGAACGGCCCGCCGAAGCGCAGCCCCCGGGTCTCGGCCGTGCGCATGAAGATGAGCTCGCACCGGTAGGCGTTGTCGTAGAAGAGCCGGTCGATGAGCACGCCGATGACCGGCAGCTCTTGGGCGTCGATCGTGTACTGGCCGGGGCCGAGCTGGCCGATGACCTGGCCGGAGTTGACGAACACGGCGCAGTACCCCTCGGGGACGAAGGCCTTGGTGAACTTGCGGATCGACTTCTCGGGCCACTTGTAGACGAGCCGGTTGGCCGTGATCATCTCGTCGGGCATGGCGATCCGAAGCTTGCCGATGTCCTCCCTGGCTTCCCTGAAGATGCCCATCGTCTGGCCTCCCTGTCTGCTGCGACGCGCCTCACGGCGCTCCGGGTCCCTGAGGGTACCGACCGCGCCGTTGCCCTGACGTGCAAACGTGCCAGGCGTGACGGAGGTTCCTCGGACGGAGCGGTGGCTGGCCGTCGACGTCGGCGGCACCAAGCTCGACGTCGGCGTGGTCGACGGGACGGGGGCGGTGCTGGCCCGGCGGAGGGGCTCCACCGCCGCTGCGTCCGATGGCGATGGCGACGCCCTGGCCGACGCGCTGGTGGCGCTCTGCCGGGAGGTCGGGGCGGAGGCGCCCGGGGCGACCGCGGTGGGGGTGGGCTGTGGCGGGCCCATGGAGGGCGACCTCGTCTCGCCGCTGAACATCCCGGTGTGGAGGGGGTTCCCCCTCCGGGCCACGCTGGAGCAGTCACTGGACCTGCCCGTGGGCGTCGACAACGACGCCAAGGCGCTGGCCCTGGGCGAGGGCTGGCTCGGCGCCGCCGTCGGGGTGCGCGACTACATCGCCATGGTCGTCTCGACCGGCGTCGGCGGCGGCATCGTGCTCGACGGCCGGCTCCTCGACGGCGCCCTCGGCAACGCCGGCCACATAGGCCATGTGATCGTCGAGCCCGGGGGCGCCGAGTGCGGCTGCGGCGCCCGGGGCTGCCTCGAGGCCGAGTGCTCGGGACTGCACCTGGAGCGGCGCATGGGTCGCCCGGCGTCGACCGCCCCTCCGGAGGTGGTCGAGCGCACCGGCCGCCTGGTCGGGCGCGGCGTGGCCTCGGTGTGCAACCTCCTGGACCTGCGTCTGGCCCTGGTGGCCGGCTCGGTCGCCCTCGGCTTCGGCGACCCCTTCTTCGCCGCCGCCCAGGCCGAGCTCGATGCCTGCGCCAAGCTGGCCTTCTCCGCCGGGGCGGTGGTCCGCCGTGGCGGCCTGGGCACCGACGGCCCGCTGCTCGGAGCGGCGGCGGTGGCCAGACGGGTGGACGGCCCGAAGACCTAGGTCGAGCGGACCTCGCTGAGGTTGAAGGTGGCCGGGAGGACCGAGCCGTCGCTGCGGCGGCGGACGGCGACGGCCGGCTCGGCGCCGGACAGGTCGACCCGGGCGACCTCGAAGCCGGCGGCCCACTGCTCGGTGTAGCGCTGGCGGACCTCGATCGGCGCGCCCACCACCGGCAGTCTGATCCCGCCGTCCCCCACCCATCGTCCCGTTGCCATGGCTACCCCCTGGCCCTTCGTCGCCCGCCCGTCAGTCTGGTCGGTCAGGCGTCGGGTCACAAGGGGGTGAGCGATGTGACCGGTACGTTCTCGGTCGTGAGCGTCCCCGTGGCGGCCGTGGCCGGAGCGCTGGCCCGCCGTCCAGGGCTGTGGCCGACGGCCGCCCGTCAGGCCCTGCGGCTCGTGCCTCGTCGCTGGTGGCGGCGACCACCGTTCCTGCCCGTCCCCGACCGGAGCTGGCTGCGGTTCCGGCTCGAGGCGCAGTACGGCGGCGACGGCACCGGTCCGGTGCGACCCGAGGACCTGGTCGCCTTCCTCGAGTGGTGCAGGGTGCAGGACCGGCTGTGACGATGACGTCATGACGGCGGCGTGGGACGTGTCCGAGGAGCACGGCTCCGCCGCCGAGCTGCACGACGAGCGGCTTCCGGTGCCGGACCACCGTCTGATCCGGGTCGCCTCGACCGACGGCCCGGCGGTGGTGCTCGGGTCGACGCAGGTGGCCAGCCACCTCGACCTCGAGCTGGCCGGGTCGCTCGGGGTGGAGGTGGCCCGCCGGCGGAGCGGCGGAGGGGCGGTCCTGTTGTGGCCGGGCCACCAGGTGTGGCTCGACGTGGGACTGCCCCGGTCCGACCCCCTGTGGGAGGACGACGTGGGGCGGTCCGGCCGGTGGCTGGCCGAGGCGGTCGCCGCCGGACTGGTCGAGCTGGGCGCGGCCGGCGCCGTCCCCCACCGGGGCCCGATCGAGCGGACGGCGTGGTCCCACCAGGTCTGCTTCGCCGGCCGGGCTCCCGGTGAGGTGGTCGCGGGCGAGCGGAAGGTGGTCGGCACCAGCCAGCGCCGCACCCGGGAGGGCGCGGTGTTCCAGGTGGCCATCGCCCTGGTGTGGGCGCCGGCGATCCTCCTCGACGTGCTCCAGCTCCCCGAGGCGGCGTCGGCGTCCGTGGCGGCAGCTGGCGTGGGCCTCGGCGAGCTCGTCCCCGGGGTCCGGGCCGCAGCAGTTCTCGCCGCCGTCCTCGCCGCTCTCCCCACCTGAACCCCGGGTCTGCCCACTTCTGCCTCGCCCGGGGACCGGAAGTGGGCAGACCCGCAGGGGTCAAGGGGGGGGAGGGCGGTGCTGCAGGGCGGCCTCGGCCCGGGCGGCGCGCTGCAGGGCGGAGCGGAGCGCCGCCTCTGCGAGGTCGGCCCGGTCCTCGGCTCGCAGGAGGGCCGCCTCGAGGGCGGCGACGGCGGTGGCGCCGAGGTCCTCACCCCGGGGGTCGGTGCCGGTCGGTCGGGCGGCGGCGGCCAGGCGCTCTCCCAGGCGGGCCCGCTCCAGCACGGGATCGAGCGGCACCTCGCGCATCGGCCCGTTGGGGCCGGGGACCAGACGGCTGGCCAGCCGGCCGTCGCGGTACCAGGCCCGCAGCGTCGACCGGCTGACCCCGGCGGCGGCCGCCGCCTCGTTGAGGCTGACCCAGCGAGCCGCCGGCGTGGAGGCGTCGACCATGACAGAACCCTATCATCAGACTGGCCTTGACAGGGTAGAAGGAGGGTGAGATGGTCTTCTCATGTTCGAGCGGTTCACCTCCGAAGGTCGTCGAAGCCTGGAGCTGGCCTCGGCCATGGCCACCGAACGAGGGGACGTCGCCATCGGGCCCGAACACCTGCTGGCCGCCCTGACCGACCCCGCCTCGGGGCTCTCGGCCGAGCTGCTGGCCGAGGCCGGGCTCGACGAGGCGGCCGTGCTCGCAGCCATGCCGGCCGCTCCCGGTGGCGCCGGGCCGGTCACGCCGCCGTTCACCGCCGCGTCGAAGGAGGCGCTCGAGCTGTCGCTGCGGGAGGCGCTGAACCTGGCCCATGGCCACATCGGCTCCGGCCACCTGCTCCTCGGCCTGCTCCGCCTGCCCGGCGCCGACTGGCCGAAGGTGCTCCTCGAGGCGAACGGCGTGACGCTCGAGGGCACCAGGGATCTCGTCCGCCAGCGGAGCGAGGGGACCCGCCTGGGCGGCCGGCGCCGCCCGCGCCGCACGGGACGCATCGTCGAGGCGCTCACGCCCCACGAGAAGGCAAGGGCCGGCGCCGACGTCGAAGGCGTCGTCTTCGTCCGCTCCGGCGACGCCCCCCGCCAGGCTGGGGGAGGAGTGAAGGCCCGCAACGTGGTGATGACCCCGGGGTCGTCGGCGCACGCCAGCCCGAACGTGTCCGACGACGAGCTGGCCGTCCGGCTGGCCACCGAGGAGGGTTCCCGGCTGCAGCGGGCGCTCGCCTCGCTCGGCGTGACCGCCGACGAGCTGCAGGACGCGCTGGCCGACGTGGCCGCCGACCCGCTCGACGACGGTCCGGTCGAGCTCGACCTCGGCGGCCACGCCATGCTGGCCGTGGCCAGCGGCCCCCGGGCCGCCGACCTGCGCAGCCTGCTGGCCGCAGCGGACCACGTGATCACGGTCGAGGGGCCCGACGGCATCGTGCGAGCCGAGGCGCCCGCCCTGGGCGACGCCGTCTGGGCCACCCTGGAGGGCTGGCTCACCGCCTAGCGGGACCTCCGGAAGCACAGCCTGAGGGAGACTTCCTCCGATGGGCTCGCTCGAGACGACCTCCGAGGCGCTGGCCATCGCCGTCGCCGCCCGCGTCCCCGCCCTGCTGTGGGGGGCGCCCGGCACCGGCAAGACCAGCGCAGTCACGGCACTGGCCGACGCCCTCGGATGGCCCTGCGAGGTGGTGATCGCCGCCATCCGGGAGCCTTCGGACTTCGCCGGACTCCCCGTCGTCGGCCCCGGCGGCGTCGTGGCCTTCGCCCCGCCCTCGTGGGCCCGCCGCCTGGCCGACGCCGGCTACGGCCTGCTGTTCCTCGACGAGATCTCCACGGCGCCCCCGGCCGTGCAGGCTGCGCTGCTGCGGGTCGTGCTCGAGCGGGCGGTGGGTGACCTGGCCCTGCCCGAGGGGGTGGCCGTGGTCGCCGCCGCCAACCCGCCCGAGCAGGCCGCCGACGGCTGGGACCTGTCGGCGCCGCTGGCCAACCGCTTCTGCCACCTCGACTGGCCCACCGACGTACGAGCCTTCGCCGAGGGGATGGTGGGCGGCTTCCCGGCGCCGCCGCCGGTCGACCTGCCCCCGGGCTGGGACGTCGTCGGCCTGGCCACGGCCCGGGCGGCGGTGGCCGCCTTCTCCACGGTGCGCCCCGGGTTGGTGTGCGTCGTGCCGTCCGACCCGTCCGCCGCCGGTCGGGGCTGGCCGAGCCCGCGCACGTGGGACCTGGCCGCCCGCCTGCTGGCCGCCTGCGCTGCGGTGGGCGCAGGTGACGCGGTGCGCACCGCCCTGGTCACCGGTGTCGTCGGCGCCGGGGCCGGCATCGAGCTGCTGCTCTGGCTGCGGGAGGCCGACCTGCCCGATCCCGAGGCGGTCCTGGCCGACCCCGACGCCTTCGTCCTGCCCGAGCGTGGCGACCGGGCCTATGCCGCCCTCTCGGCCGTGGCCGCGGCGGTGGCGGCCCACCCGACCCCCGAGCGCTGGGCCGCAGCCTGGCGGGTCCTCGGCCGGGCGGGCGAAGCCGCCCCCGACGTGGCCGCCGTCGCCGCCCGCTCGCTTGCCCGCTGCCGCCCGCCCGGCGCTCCGCCCCCACCCGAGATCGCCATCTTCGCCCCCCTCCTCCGCGCCGCCGGCCTCCTGTGACAGCCGGTCTGAGCCAAAGGCGAGTCAGCCGGCGGGTC
This sequence comes from Acidimicrobiales bacterium, assembly GCA_046590775.1. Classification (GTDB taxonomy): domain Bacteria; phylum Actinomycetota; class Acidimicrobiia; order Acidimicrobiales; family JAUJNH01; genus JAUJNH01. Next base: position 3,967 of record JBKJUI010000430.1, on the reverse strand, counting down.
CCGATGCATCGCCGAGCGGCCTCCCGTGACCACCGAATCTGAGCCAGAGGCGAGCGAAGCGAGCGAGCCGGCGAGGGGCGAGCGTCGCCTGTCTGGACTGAGGAGCGGAGGAGGCGAGCCGCTAGGCGAGCCGGGGGAAGCGACGAGGGAAGACAGGCGGGCAGCGACCCCCGATACAGGGCGGGGAACACAGTGAGCATGTTCGGGTATGTCGCCCCGGAGCAGGCGCAGAAGGACAAGGCCGACTTCGCCCGCAAGGGGATCGCTCGCGGGCGCTCGCTCGTGGGCATGAGCTTCACCGGTGGGGTGCTGCTCTGCGCCGAGAACAAGAGCCGCAACCTGCACAAGCTGGGCGAGATCTACGACCGGATCGCCTTTGCCGGCGTGGGCAAGTACAACGAGTTCGACCAGCTCCGCCAGGCGGGCATCCGCAGCGCCGACCTGAAGGGCTACCAGTACAGCCGGGAGGACGTCGACGCCCGCAGCCTGGCCAACGGCTACGCCCAGCTCATCGGCCAGGTCTTCACCCACGAGATGAAGCCTCTCGAGGTGGAGATCCTGGTGGCCGAGGTCGGGGTGGACCAGGACGCCGACCAGCTGTTCCACATCCTCTACGACGGCACGGTCGTGGACGAGGACGGCACCTCGGTGCTCGGTGGCGACGCCGACGCGCTGGCCGACCGCCTGTCCTCCACCTACGACCGCTCCGCCGACGTCGGGACCGCCCTCCGCACGGCTGTGGCTGCGCTGGCTGGGCCCGAGCGGACGCTGGGCAAGGCCGACCTCGAGGTCGCCCTGCTCGAGCGTGGGGCCATGCGCCGCTGCTTCCGGCGCATCCGGGACCAGGAGCTGTCCGACCTGCTGGGCCCGGAGGCCTCCGCTCCCCCGGAGCCCGGTCCGGCCACGGCCGAGTAGTCCTCAGCCGAGGCGGACCACCAGGGAGCTCACGGCCACCCCGACGCAGGGGATGGCGAGCAGCACGGCCACGCCGGCCCGGCGGGTCCGCTCGAGCGGCCACCGGCCTTCAGCGTCGTCCGGGTCGAGATCGGGACGACTCGGGACGTCGCGGAGGCACCACTCAGCCTCGTCGATGAGCAACAGGTCGCGAGCCTCGATCTCGTCGGCGGCGAGGACCCACAACGTGGTGGTGCCCATCGGGCAGGGCCCGTCGACTGCGCCGGTGAGCTGGACGGGGATCCCGTCGGCCCCGAGCCGGGCGGCCACGACCCGGGCCTGGAAGGCGGAGTGGACGATCATCAGGGGCACGACCGGCGCGGCCATCGAGGCCGAGGGTACCCACTGCTGCCGCACCTCCCGCGGTGAGAGGCCGCGAGCCACACGTGCCGGTGGAGCGCCTGAGGCGCGGGTACGGTGACGAGCAGGATGGACCGGCGCATCTTCGGGCTGGAGAACGAGTACGGCGTCACCTGCACCCTTCGCGGCCAGCGGCGCCTGTCGCCCGACGAGGTGGCCCGCTACCTGTTCCGCAAGGTCGTGTCGTGGGGGCGGTCCTCCAACGTCTTCCTCGAGAACGGGGCTCGCCTCTACCTCGACGTCGGGAGCCACCCCGAGTACGCCACGCCCGAGTGCGACTCCATCGCCGACCTGGTCGTCCACGACAAGGCGGGCGAGTGGATCCTCGAGCGCCTGGTGGCATCGGCCGAGCAGCGGCTCCGCGAGGAGGGCATCCGCGGCGTCATCTACCTGTTCAAGAACAACACTGACTCGGCCGGCAACTCCTACGGCTGCCACGAGAACTACCTCACCAGTCGGCGGGACGACTTCGCCCACTACCAGGACCACCTCATCCCGTTCCTGGTGAGCCGCCAGATCTACGCCGGCGCCGGCAAGATGCTGCAGACGGCCCGGGGGCCGATGTACTGCATCAGCCAGCGGGCCGAGCACATCTGGGAGGGCGTGAGCTCGGCCACCACGCGCAGCCGGCCCATCATCAACACCCGCGACGAGCCGCACGCCGACGCCGAGCGGTTCCGGCGGCTCCACGTGATCGTCGGCGACTCGAACATGAGTGAGTACGCCACGTTCCTGAAGGTCGGGGCCACGGCGATCCTGCTGCGCATGCTCGAGGACCCCGGCGTGGTCCTGCGGGACATGGGGCTCGACAACCCGATCAGGGCCATTCGCGAGATCAGCCACGACGTCACCTGCAAGCGCAAGGTCCGGCTGTCGAACGGGCGGGAGCTGTCGGCCATCGACATCCAGAGCGAGTACCTCCACCGGGCGCTGCGGTATCGGGACCAGAAGGGCCTGCCGGCGCAGGAGGAGAAGGCGCTCGGGATGTGGGAGCACTGCATGACCCAGCTCGAGAACGACCCGTGGAAGCTCGACCGTGAGTGCGACTGGGTGATCAAGCACCACCTCATCGAGAGCTACCGGGCCAAGCACGACCTGCCGCTCGCCCACCCGAAGGTGGCCCTGCTCGACCTGCAATACCACGACGTCAGCCGGGAGCGCGGCCTGTTCTACAAGCTCCAGAAGCGGGGCATGGTCGAGCGCACCTGCACCGACGCCCAGATCGAGCGGGCCGTCGACGAGCCGCCGCAGACCACGCGAGCCAAGCTGCGGGGCGAGTTCATCCGCCGGGCCAAGGAGAAGCGGCGCGACTTCACCGTCGACTGGGTCCACCTCAAGCTGAACGACCAGACCCAGGCCACCGTCTTGTGCAAGGACCCCTTCAAGTCCGAGGACGAACGGGTGAAGAAGCTCATCGCCCGGCTCTGAGGGCCCATCTGCAGCGAACCTAGGCTCCGCCCCGTGCCGAGCTTCCGGACCGGCCGGGTGACGCGGCTCCTGTCCGCCCGGCGTGGCCTGCAGCGGGTCGAGGTCGACCTCGGCGATGGCGGTGGGGAGCCGGCCTACGCCCTCACCGACCTGATCGGCCCGGTGGCCCTGGACGACGAGGTGGTCCTGAACACGACGGCGGTCGAGCTCGGCCTCGGCACGGGCGGCTGGCACGTCGTGCACTGGAACCTGTCGCGGCGGGAGTGGCGCCACGAGGGGCGGGGCCACGTGCTGAAGCTGCGCTACACGAGCCTGCAGGCTGACACCGGGGCCGCCGAGGAGGACCCGGAGTACGAGCCGCCGCTCGACCTCGGGGGCCGGCCGGTGGTGGCCTGCCTGCTGCACAGCCAGCTGCCGTGCGTGGCTGCGGCCTTCGCCGCCGCCGCCCCGGGCCTGCGGCTGGTCTACGTGATGACCGATGCCGGCGCTCTCCCCCTGGCCCTGTCGGACGTGGTGGCCGGCCTGGTCGATGCCGGCTTGCTGGCGGCCACGGTCACCGCCGGCCACGCCTTTGGCGGCGACCACGAGGCCGTCAACCTGGCGTCGGCCCTCGACGTGGCCGTGGCCCGCGCCGCCGCCGACGTCGTGGTCGTCGCCTCCGGGCCCGGCGTGGTCGGCACCGGCACGGCCAAGGGCTTCAGCGCCCTCGACGTCGCCTCCACCATCGACGCCGCCGCCCTCAGCGGTGGCCGGCCCGTGGTGGCCGTGCGCTTCTCCGACCGCGACCCCCGGTCCCGCCATCGCGGGGTCAGCCACCACGTCACCACGGCGCTGGCCTCGGCCCACCACCGCACCCTGGTCCCCATCCCGGTCGGCGAACGGCCTGACCCGATGCCGTCCGAGCTGGCCGGGCACGAGCTGCGCACCGTCGACGGGATCCCTGACGTGGACCGGCTGCTGCGGGCCGCCGGCGTGGTCGTGACCACGATGGGCCGCTCGGCCGCCGAGGACCCCGCCTTCTTCCGGTGGAGCGCAGCGGCGGGAACGGTCGCCGGTCGGCTGGCCGTAGCCTCCGGTCCCTGATGGGCACCGAGCAGGATCGCAAGCTGGAGCGGCTGGTCGACCTGCTGGCGGCCCTCCTCGAAGCACGAGAGCCCAAGGCGCGCGTCGAGTTGCAGCGCCTGGTGCCGCTCTACCCCGACGATGACGTGGCCGCCCGCCGGGC
>JBKJUI010000269.1:0-4044 GCA_046590775.1 Acidimicrobiales bacterium | reverse complement strand
CAGGGTGCCGTCGGCGTTGCGAACGATGTCCATGGGCTTCTCCTTCACGTAGACGTCTGCGTTCTACCCAGCGCGGCGGGCCACCACGCGGTGCATGGCCTCATAGGCGGCGACGGCCAGGACGGGAAGGGCCAGGAGCGGCAGCACCACGTGGCCGAGGAGCAGGCGCTGCACCACCAGGTGGAGCGGGACCAGGACGGCGAGGAGCACCACCGGGCGGATCACGGGCGGCCGGTGGCCGCCGCGGCCAGCTTGGTCACGTCGGCTGCGGTCATCTCGCCGATGTGACGGCCCCGAATCACGCCGCCCGGATCGACGGCGAAGGTCACCGGGAACGCGCTGCTCAGGCCCCAGCGCCGGGCGATCTCGGCGTCGGGATCGTTGGCGCTGGGCCACGCCGCGCCGGCGTCGGCCAGCATCTCGCGGGCGGCCCGCCTGCTGTCCTTCACCGCCACCCCGACCACGGCGGTGCCCGCCCGCTCGGCCTCGACCAGGCGGGGCAGCTCCTTGCGGCAGGGGTCGCACCACGATCCCCAGAAGTTCACCAGCGTCGGCCGGCCGCGGAACGACGCCAGGTCGACCCGCTCCCCGTCGACGACAGCCTCCGCTTCGAACCCGGGGGCAGGCTGGCCGACCTCGGCTGGCCGCTTCCTGGCGGTGCAGCCGCTGAGGAGCACGAGGGCGGCCATGAGGACCACCGCGGCCCGGCGCGCCATCCGGGCCGGCCTAGCTGCCGGCGGGTGCCGGCCGCCGGTGCCGGATGTGCTCGGGCAGGCTGGCGGTCTCGGGGTTGCGCTGCTCGTTGATCCACCAGTCGAAGAACACGATGGCCACGGCGCCGACGGTCCAGAAGCTCTCGAGGGTCCACATGATGCCGGCAGCGAGCTGCTGGTCATCGAGGACCGAGATGCCCCACAGCCGGGGCGCCTCGGCGTAGTGGGCGTAGATGGGCTTCCCGGCCAGGCCCAGGGTGGCGACGATGGGCACCGGCAGGAAGCCGTTGGCCATCAGGTACAGCATCTTGCCCGTGGACCGCATCCGCGGCAGCTCGGGGGCCCGGTTCAGCACCGGGCTCCACAGGCAGAGGGCGGCGGCGAACAGCACGAGGTGCAGGGCGAAGTGCAGAGGGGCCGAGGTCGTCGCCCGATCCACCACGAAGGCCAGGTGCGACAACCCCACGAGCAGGTTGAAGCCGACGATGGCCACGAGTGGCCGGGTGCAGGCCCGGACCACGGCCCGGACCACGGGGTTCTTCACCAGCCAGCCGACGAGCGCCGGTGGCGTGCCCAGCAGCAGCATGGGCGGGGCGATGAAGGTGAAGACCACGTGCTGGGCCATGTGCACGAAGTAGAGCGAGTCCTCGGCGACGTCGTGCACCGGCCAGCTGGAGGCCACCCACACGAGGAGGAGCCCGGCCACGAACCAGGTCTGCTGGCGCCGGCTGGCCGGGGCGATCCGGGTGGTGGCCCACCAGTAGCCGACCCCGAAGACGAGGAGGACCAGCAGCACGTCGGCATGCGGCTGGAAGCCGGGGATGCCGACCGGGGTCACCGCTGGGGGACCCCGGTCTCGATCAGGTTGATGTCCTGGCGGTCCTCGCGAGGCCCGAGCTCACGGAACATCATGAAGACGCCGAGGTAGCAGAACAAGGCCAGCCCGAGCCCCGAGATGAAGAGCCGCCGGGTGACCTTCGAGTCGAACTTGAGGTGCATGAAGTACGAGGCGACGATGAAGAACTTGGCCACCATGCCGATCAGCAGCAGCGGCGCGACGGCGTTGCCGAGATCGAGGTAGGAGAGCGCCACCTCGATGGCGGTGATGATGCCGAGGATGGCGGCGATGACCCAGTACTTGCCCTCGGTGGGGTGGTCGCCGTGACCACCTTCGTGGGCGTCAGCGGCCTCGTTGGCGTGACCTGCGTGCTCGGGGGCCACGGTGGTCATGTGCACCTCGCAGGGGAGCGGTCGAACCTCATAGCGGCAGGAGGTAGACGACGGTGAAGACGACGACCCAGACGACGTCGACGAAGTGCCAGTACAGGCCGGCGATCTCGATCGTCTCGGCCCGCTCGGGGGTGAGGCGCCCAGAGCGAATGAGGATCACCAGGGCCAGCAGCATCAGCACCCCGAGAGCGACGTGGGTGCCGTGGAAGCCCGTGAGGACGTAGAACGACGAGCTGGCCGGGTTCGTCTTCATGGTCATGCCCTCGCGGATGAACACGGTGAACTCGTAGATCTGCCCGCCCAGGAAGGTGGCGCCGAGCAGGGCGGTGGCGGTGAGCCAGACGCTGGCCCGGCGGGTGTCGGCCCGGTTGAAGGCCGACAGCGCCAGCACCATCGTGAGCGAGCTCATCAGCAGGATGAACGAGCTGACCGACGTGAACGGGATGTCGTACACGTCGTGGGGCTTGACGCTGCCGAGCGGGGCCCGGGTGCGGTAGAGGAAGAACGTGGAGATGAGCGCCCCGAACAGGAGGCACTCGGACCCGAGGAAGGCCCACATGGCCAGCTTCTCGTTGGAGATGCCCGTGTTCGTGGGCGGGTGCCCGTGGTCCTCGGCGGCGTGCTCGGCATGGTCCGCTCCGTGCTCGACGGCGACGGCGGCCATCAGCCTTCCTTCCCGGCGGCCAGCGCCGGCTGTTCCGATGCAGCCTCACCGCGGCCGAGGGCGGGCTGGGCGGCGGCCCCGTCGCCGGGGGCCAGCCCCAGCAGCCGGTCGGCGTCAGGGTCGACCAGGGCGTCGGGCGGCTCGGTCGGCGGCTCGAGGGCCCAGGCGACGAGCGTGGCGATGAGCACCAGGACGCCGAGCCCGGTGATCACGTAGTTCGCCCCGGCCGATCGGCCGTACACGATGCCGTACATGGCCAGGAAGATCGCCGCCGCCGCGATGATCGGGTAGTAGCTGGGCGACGGCAGGTGCACGCTCTGGCCGGGCTTCAACACCCGCTCGGCCTCGGCCTTCACCTTGTCGTAGTCGTCGAGGCGGAGCATGCGCCCGTCCTCGTCCTCGGTGTACTTGCGGTGCCAGAAGTCGTCGACCGCGTGCACCTCCGGGGTCTCGATGAAGTTGTAGGCGGGCACGGGCGACGGGGTCGACCACTCGAGGCTGCGGGCGTCCCACGGGTCGGCGGAGACGGTGAGCTGGTCCCGCTTGTGCTTCTTGTCGGTCCTGCGGACGTTGGCGAAGAACACGAGCAGGCCGAGGGCGATCGTGAACGACCCGACCGTCGACACCATGTTCCAGAGGTCCCAGCCGGTACCGTCGGGGTAGGTGTAGATGCGTCGCGGCATGCCCTGCAGGCCCAGGATGTGGTGGGGGCCGAACGTCAGGTTGAAGCCGATGAAGAACAGCCAGAAGTGGACCTTCCCGAGCCGCTCGTCGAGGAGCTGGCCGAACACCTTCGGGTACCAGAAGTAGATGCCGGCGAAGATGCCGAAGATGGCGCCGCCGAAGAGGACGTAGTGGAAGTGGGCCACGATGTAGTAGGTGTCGGTCTGCTGGCGGTCGTGCGGCGACACCGAGTGCGTCACGCCCGACAGGCCGCCGATCGTGAACATGGCGACCAGGCCGACCGAGAAGAGCATTGCGGTGGTGAACTGCAGCGAGCCCTTCCACATGGTCCCGATCCAGTTGAAGATCTTCACCCCGGTCGGGACGGCGATGAACATGGTGGAGATCGAGAAGGCCGTGATGGAGACGGGGCCGAGGCCGACGGCGAACATGTGGTGGACCCACACGCCCCAGCCCATGAAGCCGATGGCAATCCCCGAGAAGACCACGACTCGGTAACCGAAGAGTGGTTTGCGGGCGAACACCGGGAGGATTTCCGACACGATGCCCATCGCCGGCAGGATGAGGATGTACACCTCGGGGTGACCGAACAGCCAGAACAGGTGCTGCCACAGAACAGGGTCACCGCCGGCGGCGGGGTTGAAAAAGTTGGCGCCGAACAGTCGGTCGAACATCAGCAGGAATTGCGCCGACGTGAGCACCGGAATGGCGAACAACAACAGGAACTGGGTGACCAGGCTCATCCAGGTGAAG
>JBKJUI010000242.1:0-6131 GCA_046590775.1 Acidimicrobiales bacterium | reverse complement strand
CCCTGCCGGAAGGCGATCTCCTCGAGGCAGGCGATCTGCTCGCCCTGACGGCGCTCGAGCACCTGCACGTAGGTGGCCGCCTCGAGCAGGCTGTCGTGGGTGCCGGTGTCGAGCCAGGCCATCCCCCGTCCGAGGCCGACCATGCGGGCAGCGCCGTCGCGGACGTAGGTGAGGTTGAGGTCGGTGATCTCCAGCTCGTGGCGGCTGGACGGGCTGAGGCTGGCGGCCCGGTCGGAGACGGTTCCGTCGTACATGTACACGCCGGTGACGGCGAGACGCGAACGGGGCGCCGTCGGCTTCTCCTCGATCCCGATGATCCGCCCCTCGCCGTCGACCTCGGCGACGCCGTAGCGCTCCGGGTCGGCGACGGTGTAGCCGAAGAGGGTGCAGCCGTGGGAGCCGCCTGAGCCGGGATCGAGGGCGGCCACCTCGCGCTGGAGGGTGGCCGAGAGCTGGTGGCCGTGGAAGATGTTGTCGCCGAGCACCAGGCACGCCGGGTCGCCGGCGAGGAACTCGCGGCCGATGAGGAAGGCCTCAGCCAGGCCGCGCGGCTCGGCCTGCTCGGCGTAGGACAGCGAGATGCCGAAGTCGCCGCCGTCGCCGAGGAGCCGGACGAAGAGCGGCAGGTCGTGGGGGGTCGAGATGAGCAGTACGTCCCGGATCCCGGCCAACAGCAGGACCGACAGCGGGTAGTACACCATCGGCTTGTCGTACACCGGCAGCAGCTGCTTGCTGATGGCGCGGGTGGCAGGATGGAGCCTGCTCCCGGCGCCTCCGGCCAGGACGATGCCGCGCATGCGGCTAGCAGGTCCTCGAAGGGTCGGAGCCCACGGGGGGCAGCGTGGTGGGCGCCGCGGTGGGAGTGGCGGTCACGGTGGTGGTCGAGCCGGTGGCCTTGGGGTCGACCACCTCCGTGAAGCTCTTGCCGAGGAGCACCACGACCTCGCCGTTCTTGACGGTCCGGTCGGCCTGGAGCTCGGCGTCGCCGCCCAGGTAGGCCTGGACGGCCCGGGCCGCCACCTCGTTGCCGCTCCGGTGGCGGATCTGGGTGGTGGAAGCGGCCGATCCGTTGCCTCTGCTGCTGGCCTGCACACCGAGGCGCTGGAGGTTGCCCTGCACCTGGCTGCCCAGCCCCTCACGACCCGAGCCGTTGTACACCACCACCGACGTGCCCGAGGGGATCGCCGCCGCAGGGCCGACGCCCTTCCGGGTGGTGGGGGTGGACCCGGGCACTTTGGCGCCAAAGGCGGCCAGCACCTCGTTCGCCCTCGCCGGGTTGAGCCGGAGCACGTCGGCATCGCCGATCTTGTCGGGGTCACCGGTGAGGGCCGCAAAGGCGATCTTGCTGTCGTCGAGGTCGCGCAGCTGGCTGGCCAGCTTCTTCATGTCGCCCACGCCGAAGCTGCTGTCGACCTTCACGTTGTCGATCCCGGCCTCGATGAGCTTGGCCGCCCTGACCGGGTTCGTGAGGCCGTCGGCCACGGCCTTGCGGACCACCCGCTTGATGAAGTCCTGCTGGCGCTGGATGCGGCCGATGTCACCGGTGCCGTCGAACTGCCAGCCCTTGGCCCCCTTGAACTCGTAGTGGCGCGAGCGCACGTAGGACAGGGCCTGGCGGCCGTCGAGCTTCACGCACCCCGTCTCTTTCACGCTGAGGCCGCTGAACTCGTCCCGCGCCGGGAAGGGGAAGTACACGCTGACGCCGCCGATGGCGCTGACCACCTCGCGGAAGCCGGCGAAGTCGATCTCGATGTAGTGGTTGACCGTGATGCCGAAGTTGCTGCGGATGGTGCGGATCAGCCGGTCGGGGTCAGCCTTGGCGGCGTCGTTCTTCTGGGAGAAGGCCTCGTTGATGCGGCCCTTGCCGCCCCCCTCGAGGTCGACCCAGAGGTCGCGGGCGATCGACAGGATCGACGCCCGGTCGTTCTTCGGGTCGAGCCGCATCACCATCATCGTGTCGCTGCGCTGGCTGTCGCCGACGGTCTTGACGCCGAACTGCTTCTGCTCCTTCGTGCCCTTGGCAAAGGCGCGCGAGTCGTTCCCGACCACCAGGATGTTGACCGGCTCGCCCTTCGGCACCTTGGCGATCGCCGCGTCCCTGTCTCCCACCCGCTTGCTCAGGCCGGAGATCTTGTCGATCCTGCCGTTCTGGATCGCCGCGTAGGCCACCCCTGCCCCCACGAGAGCCACCAGGGCGGCCAGGAGCACCGTGAATCCGACGGCGACGCGGTGGCGCAGGGGGTGCTTGCGCTTGAGCGGCGCCGGTGTCGGGGCCGGGACCTCCTCCTCTTCGGGGCGCAGGAGGCTCACTCGGGCAGCCCGAGCCCACGGCCGATGACGATGCGCTGCACCTCGCTGGTGCCCTCGCCGATCTCGAGGATCTTGCTGTCCCGCCAGTGGCGGGCCACCGGGGTCTCGTCGAGGAAGCCCGAGCCGCCGAAGATCTGGGTCGCCTGGCGGGCGGCGGTGACCGCCGACTCGGTCGCGTGCAGCTTGGCGATGGCCGCCGCCTGCTTGAACGGACGCCCGTGGTCGGCCAGCCAGGCCGCTCGGTAGGTGAGGGCGACCGACGACTCGTAGAGGACGGCCAGGTCGGCGCACTTGAAGGAGACGCCCTGGTTGCGGCCGATCGGGCCGCCGAAGGCCTGCCGCTCGTTGGCGTAGCGGACGCTCTCCTCGAGGCAGCCCCTGATCAGCCCGCAGGCCAGGGCCGAGATGGCGATGCGACCCCCGTCGAGGATGGTCAGGAGCTGGCGAAGGCCGTCGCCCTCGCCGCCGAGGAGGTTGGCCGCAGGCACCCTGCAGCCGTCGAAGACGAGCCCGTGGGTGTCGGAGGCGTGCCAGCCGACCTTGCGGTAGGCCGGCTCTACGAGGAGCCCCGGGGTGCCGGCGGGCACGAGAAAGGCGCTGATGCCGGTGGACGTGCGGGCCGTGATCGTGACGACGCTCGTGATCGGGGTCCCCGAGTTGGTGATGAACGCCTTGGCCCCGTCCAGCACCCAGTCGCCGCCGTCGCGGACGGCACGGGTGCGGGTGGCCCCGGCGTCCGAGCCGGCGTCGGGCTCGGTGAGGCCGAAGGCGCCCAGCGCCCTTCCGGCCACGAGGTCGGGCAGCCACTCGGCCTTCTGCTCGTCGGTGCCGAAGGCGAGGATCGGGTTGATGCCGAGCCCGACACCGGCCGAGAGGGTGATGGCGACCGAGCTGTCGACGCGGGCCAGCTCCTCGATGGCGACGCACAGGGTCGTCAGGTCGGCGCCGGCGCCGCCGAGCTCCTCGGGGGCGGTGAGCCCGAACAAGCCGAGGTCGCCCATGGCCAGCACGACCTCGAGCGGGAACGTGTGGTCGCGGTCCCAGGCCTCGGCCGAGGGCGCCACCTCACGGTCGGCGAAGTCGCGGACGACCTTGCGGAAGGCCTCCTGCTCCTCGGTCAGCTCCGCGCCCATCCTGATCGATCGTAGAGGACGGCCGGCTATCGGCCACCGTCAAGGGCCGGCGGGTGATCTGCTCATCTCGCCCGGACGTGCACCACGTCGCCAACCCGGACCACCTGGCTGGCGGACCCGTCGGCGACCTCCAGCTCACCCGAAGGGGTGATGCCAGTGGCCCGCCCTTCAAAGGTCCGGGAGGTGCCGCTGACCCGGACGAGCCTCCCGAGCGTGGAGCACCGCCCGCGATAGGCGGCGAGCACCGCCTCGGGCGCGCGGGTCATCCACCCGTCGAGGCAGTCGAGGAGGCCGACGAGCAGATCGCCCGGGCTCGGCGCTACGGCGACGTGGCGGGCCAGGGAGGTCACCCCGTCCCCGAGGCCGACCGGGTCCGCCTGGTCAGGGCCCGGCCAGGCCACGTTGCAGCCGATGCCGACGACGACCCAGGCCCCCCCGGCGTCAGTCTCGGCCAGCAGGCCGGCCAGCTTCTGGTCGCCGACGAGCAGGTCGTTCGGCCACTTCAGGGCGGCCTCGACGCCGGCGAGGTCGGCGCAGGCGTCGATGGCGGCCAGGGCCACGCGGGCCACGGCCACGAACGGAACCGATTCGGCTGGGAGCAGGACCGAGGCCAGGAGGCTGCTGCCGGGAGGGGCCTCCCAGGTGCGCCCGAGGCGGCCTCGGCCAGCCGTCTGATGCGCCGCCCGCAGCACGCTGCCGATCGGAGCGCCGGCCCGGGCTGCGTCGATGAGGTCGCTGTTGGTCGAGCCCGTCCCCTCGACGCAGTGGACATCGAAGTGCACGGACCACGAACATACGGCTGCCATGGCTCTGTTCTCGAAGGTCGTCATCGCCAACCGAGGCGAGATCGCCGTGCGCGTCATCCGCACCTGCCGAGAGCTCGGCATCGGCACCGTGGCCGTCTACTCCGACCTCGACCGCGAGGCCATGCACGTCCGGCTGGCCGACGAGGCGTACGCATTGGGCGGCCGCACCGCAGCCGAGAGCTACCTCGACACCGACGCCATCCTGGGGGTGCTCCGACGCAGCGGGGCCGAGGCGGTGCACCCCGGGTACGGGTTCCTGGCCGAGAGCACCGGCTTCTCCCGGGCCGTCAGCCAGGCGGGCGCCACGTTCGTGGGACCGCCGCCCGAGGCCATCGAGGTCATGGGCGACAAGGTCTCCTCACGAATCGCCGCCCAGCAGGCCGGCGTCCAGGGGGTCCCTGGCACCACCGAGTTCCTGACCGGCGCCGACGAGGTGGTCGCCTTCGGCGAGGCGAAGGGATGGCCGGTGGCCATCAAGGCCGCCTTCGGCGGCGGTGGCCGCGGCATGCGTGTGGTGGGCTCGGCCGACGAGGCGGCGGCGGCGCTCGAGTCGGCCAGAAGCGAGTCGGCCAAGGCCTTCGGGCGCGACGAGTGCTACGTCGAGCGCTACCTCACCTGGCCGCGCCACGTGGAGATGCAGGTCTTCGCCGACTCCTACGGCGACGCCGTCTGGATCGGCGAGCGCGACTGCTCGGCTCAGCGCCGGCACCAGAAGCTGCTCGAGGAGACGCCGGCCCCGCGCTTGGGCGACGACGTGCGCCAGGCCATGGGGGCGGCGGCGGTCAAGGTGGCCAAGGCGTGCGGGTACGTGAACGCGGGCACCGTCGAGTTTCTGTTCCAGGACGGCGACTTCTTCTTCCTGGAGATGAACACCCGCCTGCAGGTCGAGCACCCGGTCACCGAGATGGTCACGGGCCTCGACCTGGTCGAGTGGCAGCTGCGGGTGGCGGCGGGCGAGCCCCTGCCCCTCACCCAGGACGAGGTCTCCGCTCGCCGGCGGGGACACGCCATCGAGGTGCGCATCAACGCCGAGGACCCCGCCGGTGGCCGCTTCCTCCCCTCACCGGGCAGGATCAGCCGCTTCCGCCGACCCGACGGGCCGTTCACCCGGGTCGACGCCGGCTACGACGACGGCGACGAGGTCAGCCAGTTCTACGACAACCTCGTGGCCAAGCTGATCTGCTGGGGCGAGGACCGGCCGACGGCGATCCAGCGCACGCTGCGGGCCCTCCGGGAGACCGAGGTCGCCGGTGTCCGCACCACGATCCCGGCGGCCGTGGCCATCCTCGAGCATGCCGACTTCCAGGCCGGCGACCACTCCACCCGGTGGGTCGAGGACCGGCTGGACCTGTCCGGTCTCGTGTCCGATCCCCCCGCGGCCGTGGCCGCCGCCGGCGGCGACGCGCCGGCCAAGGTCGAGCGGGACGTCGACGTCGAGGTCGACGGCCGGCGCTTCAAGGTGAAGCTGTGGGTCCCCGACGTGCCGGTGACCAGCGGCGGGGTGCCCGGCGGTGGCCGCCCCCGGCCCAAGCGCTCGGCCGGTGCGTCGGGCAGCGCCGCCGGCAGCGGCAGCGTCACGGTCCCGATGCAGGGCACCATCGTCCGAGTCGCCGTGGCCGTCGGTGACCAGGTCGAGCTCGGGCAGACGCTCTGCGTCCTCGAGGCCATGAAGATGGAGAACAACATCGCCGCCGACCTGACCGGCACCGTGACCGAGGTGCGCGTGGCTCCGGGCGACTCGGTCGGCGCCGGCGACGTGCTCGTCGTGATCCGGCCGGCATCGCCCTAGGGCGCCGCCACCGCCCCATCGTCGAGATCGTCGCTGAGCCCGCCCGGGACGCGTGCACCAGATGTGGGGTCGGTAGGCTGCCCCGGGTGGACG
>JBKJUI010000405.1:0-5614 GCA_046590775.1 Acidimicrobiales bacterium | reverse complement strand
CCTCGACCTGCACCGCCACCCCTCGGGACCAGGCCGGGTCCCAGGTGCCGCGGCTGTAGAGGAGGACGGGGCAGCTGACCTCGGCCAGGTGGCGCACGGCGGCCGACGCCCGCGACTTGGCGCCGGCCACGGACAGGTCCCCGGAGGTGAGGACCTCGAGCGGGCCCGCCACCAGCCCAGCCCCCCGCAGGCGGGCCTCCCGCGAGGCGATCTGGGCCAGGACGCCGATGTCCTCGTCGGGGGCCAGCCGGTGCAGGTCGAGGACCACGGCCCCGAGCCCCGCATCGCTCAGCGCCACCACGGCGGCCATGCGGCTGGCGGCCCCGGGCTTCTCGTGGAGGTGGACGAGGGTGGCCCCCGCCCGCAGGGCCCGGCCGATGGCAGCCTCGTCGGGACCGGGGCGCTCGGGGAGGGGGGGCAGGTCGGCCAGGCAGTGGAGCAGGGCGGGGTCCGGGTGGTCGCCGCCCAGGAGGTGGGCCGTGACCCGGTCCGGCACCCGCAGGCTGCGGGTGAGGAACGGCCGCTCCGACTCCTCGAGGATGAGCAGGCCGCCGTCGACCATGGGGCTGCCGGGGAGGACACGGGCCCGGATGGCGCTGTCCAGCGCCGGCAGGTAGGCCAGCTCGAGGGCCAGCCCGACGGTGGCGCGCCTCCGGGTGACGTCGTCGTTCAGGTAGCCGTAGAGCTTCTCGAACCTGCTGTCGAGGTCGGGCGCCATGGCCACGAGGAGGATGTCGACGTCGGCCGGCACCAGCCCAAAGGCGTGGGCCAGGTGGCGCAGGCGCAGCTGGTGGCCCTCGGCCTCGGCCTGGTCGGCGTCGGACTCGATTCGCTGGCGGGCCGCCCGGGAGCCGGGCACCTCGGCGACCCCGGGGGAGGGGCCGTCGAGGAGGTTCTCGACGTGCTCGTCCGAGACGTACAAGCCCCGGAACGGGTCGTCGGGCTGGGGGTCGCCGACCCGCCGGGCGTCGACGGTGGCCCGCACCGACGCCTCGATGACGCCGAGGCGCCCGAAGAGGTGGGTCCGGGAGGGATCGAGCCCGGTGCCCACGGCGGCCATCACGCAGCCCCTCAGCGTCGCTTCCGGGGCATTCCCTGCATGCGGAACACCCGACCGGTCCCGTCCTCGCCCATGACCAGGGCCTCCTCGGGCAGGGGGTCGGAGATGACGTGCTCATCGACCTCGTCCCAGGCCTCCGGCATGGTCGTGTCGTCGGGGGCGCCCTTGCCTGCCCCCTTGCCGGCCGCAACCTTGGCCTTCTTCGGCTTGCCGGCCGGGACGGCGTCGGCCGGGGCGGGCCGGGGCGGGACGCCAGGGATGTCGGGGCGGTTCCGCTCGACGACGTCCCCCTTGGCCCGGCGGAGGCCGAACACGGGCGGCTCGGTGAGGGGCGGGCCGACGTGGATGGGGAAGTAGGTCTCGAGGGGGGCGACCACCACCAGCTCGAGCGACGGCTTCAGCTCGCCGCCGAGCGCCGTCCAGATGTCGGAGATCGATCGGTCCTGCGGCGGCGGCAGGGCGATGTTGACCATGATCAGCATGTCCAGCTCCTTGAGCGAGCCGACCAGCGTGTCCTTCGGGAGCTCGCCGTGCTTGAGGAACAGCGCCATGCAGGCCGACAGCAGGCGGTGCTCGTCCTCGGGCCGTTGGGTCCAGGCCGTGACCAGGTACGAGAGCTTGTAGTAGCGGGGAGGCCGGCGCCGGCTGATCACCCGGCCGTCCTCACCGCGGACGTCGATGGTGCCCTCCTCGCGCCGGCCGATGTCCTCGCGGATGTCGTAGAGGAACACGTCGATGGTGGGCGTGTTCCTCCGACTGGCCCACTCCTTGGTGGGCGTCTCGAAGAGGATGTCGATGTCGGTGCCCTGCAGCGCCTCCTGGCGCATGAGCAGGCGCAGGCTCTCGTCGACCTCGTGGATCACAGCGGCCATTGTTCCTCGCAGGCCTGCGGCCGCGCGTGCACGGCCGGTGCCTGAAAGGGCAGAGGGGCCAGGACGGCCTGCGGCCGGCTGTCTTGCTGCTCCGACGAGTGCAGCTCCTTCGTCGCCCCTCGTCGGCGGCTTGCCGGCGACGAGAGGCGGGTGGAGGCTCCGGGTGCCGGCTCACCGTCGCCGGGAAGCCGGGCGAACCAGGGGTGTGTGGGGGTTCAGCCCGGCGCTGGCCGTGCCGCCCGGTGGGAGGCTCCCTCAGTAGGCGGGAACGGCTCCCGCGCCGAGGGTCTGGGCGGGTGTGCTGCCGGCCGAAGTCCTGGGCCCGAGGGGCGGGGTTAGATCAGGCCCTGGCGGAGGGCGTAGGCGACGGCGTGGGTGCGGTTGCGGAGGTTGTGGCGGCGGGTGATGTCTTGGACCACGTTCTTCACGGTTCGCTCCGAGTAGCACAGGCGGGTGGCCACCTCGGTGGTGTCGAAGCCGTCGGCCAGGAGCTTGAGGACATCGACCTCGCGCTCGGTGAGGCCGGTGAAGGACAGGCCGCGGGGCGTCAGCACCTGGCGCTGGAGGCGGCCGACCTGCTGGAGGAGACGACCGAGGAGGTCGGGCGGCACGGTGCCGTCGCCGTTCAGGGCGTTGCGGGCGGCGGCCACCAGGGCGTCGGGGTGGGCCTCGCTGCGACGGAGCATGCCGCAGACCCCGGCCTCGACCGCCGACAGCAGGCCGGCGTCGTCGAGCCGGGTGACGACCAGGACGACACGCGGGCACCCGTTGCGCTGGATGGCCTTGGCCGTGCGGAGGAGCTCGTCGTCCACCTCGTCGGCCACCAGGACGGCCACGGCGGCGTCGTCGATCTCGCTGTCGCCGACGAGCTGGACCTCGGGGCGGCCCCGGAGCTGCCCGGCGATCCCGGTCTGGGAGATCGGGTCCCTTGCGTACACGTAGATGCTCGTCCGGTCCTGCACAACGCCTCCGCCTCTATCCCGGTCAGGGTTCGTAGGTTGCCAGACGCCGCTCAGCGGGCACTTCACCGTGACTCAACGGGCAACGCATTTCCGCCCGAAGGGGCACACATCCTGCTCTTCCGCTCAACGGGCCGGTGGGGACCGGCGTCGCCGGCGCCGGTGGCTCCCCACCGAGCCCGTGGCGCTGGAGGAGCAAGGACCTACCATCCGGGGACGTGGCTGCCACGCTGACGCTGTCGGATCAGGCGCTTCCGGCGGTTCCGGGCGGGACGGCGATGATGACGGCCTCGATCGTCAACACCGGGCCGGCCGTTGACGAGGTGGCCGTCACCGTCGAGGGCGAGGCGGCGGCGTGGGCCGTCGTCGAACCCGGCACGATCGTGCTGTTCCCGGGGGCCGAGGGCGAGGTGGCCGTCACCTTTCGAGTCCCTGAGGGGCCCCGGACGCGACCGGGTCCGGCCCCGTTCGCGTTACGGGCCGTGGGATCGGGCGACCCCAGCGTCACCCGGGCCGACGGGGTGGTGGACGTGGCCCCCTACGCCGAAGCCACCCTCTCGCTGCGCCCCGACGTGCTGCAGGGATCCCGCCGGGCGAGCAGCACCCTGGTGGTCGACAACCGGGGGAACTCGGGGGCCGAGCTGCAGCTGGCCGGGGCGGCGGAGCAGGCCTCGGTGTCGGTCGAGCCGGCGCGGCTGCTGGTGGGGCCGGGCGAGTCGGTGTCCGCCATCGTCACCGTGACGCCCCATCGCGCCTTTCTCCGGGGACCGGGTCAGCGCCTGCCTTTCTCGGTCACCGCCGAGGGACCCGAGCACCCGAGGATCACGGCTGAGGGCACGCTCGCCCAGCGGGCCCGCCTGCCCCAGGGAGGCGCCGGCGTCCTGGCCGGGCTGCTGGTGCTGGCCGTGCTGCTCCCGCTGGCCTGGTTCGGCGCCCTGCGGCCCTTGGTGCGCCGGGAGGCCGAGCGCGAGTACGCCCGAAACAACCCGTCGGCCATCGGCCCGGGGAGCGGCCGCCCGGGGACGGGCACGGCGTCTGCGGTTGGAGGCAACCCGATCGACGGGCGGCTGTTCCTCACCGGGCAGGGCCAGACCTCGTTCACCGTCCCCAGCGGCAAGACGCTTCGGGTCACCGACATCGTGCTGCAGAACCCCGCCGCCAACACGGGCAGCCTCCGGGTCAAGCGGGGCGACCAGGTCCTCCTCGAGGTGGGGCTCGAGAACTTCCGGTCCCAGGACTTCCACTTCGTGACCCCGATCACCTTCTCGGGCGACCAGAAGCTGGTGCTCGAGGCCCAGTGCACCGGTGCCACCGCCGGCGGCACCGCCGACTGCACCCCGTCCGCTCTCTTCTCGGCCCTCCTGGGCTAGCGGCCGGTCGTGCCGCAGCCGCCGCGCCGTCCCCGGGCACCACTGCTGCCGGTGCTTCTCGTCGTCGCGCTGGTGCTGGGGGTGGCGTCCTCGGTCGGCGCCCAGGTCGACCCGGTCTTCCCGACGGCCCGGGCGGTCTGGGCGGCCGGCTGCGTGGCGCCGAGCGGCTCGGAGCTGGTGGTCTACGGCCGGGGTTGGGCCTCCGGCCCCGTCGCCCTCGAGGTCACCGACGAGGCGGGGGCGGCCGTCGGCGGCGCCTCGACCACCGCTGCCGACCGGCCCGGCGGAGCCGTGTTCCAAGGCCGGGTCCCGGTGTCGGTGCCGGCGGACGCATCGGCCCTGCGCCTGGTGGCATCTCAGGCCGGGGCCACCGCCGAGCACCGCATCGCGGTGTCAGGATCGTGCAGCCCGAGCATCACCGCAGTCATCGATGCCATCCCCTGCGCCCTGCCCGGCCGCCCGGTCAACGTCACCGTGACGGTGCGGGGCGCCCCAACATCGGCCTACGACCTGCTGCTCCACCACGCCGACCTCTACGGCCCGGCGGAGGCCGTCGACCGCAGCCAGCCCCGGCGCCCCGCCGGCGAGTACGCCTTCCCCCTCACCGTGCCGAACGTGCCCGACCGGCTGGTCCCGGTCACGGTCGAGGCCCGCAGGCGGAACGGATCCTTTGCCTATGCCACCACCTATGTCGCCCTTCCGCCGACGTGCTCCCAGCCGACGACCCCCACCACCGGCGCGCCGGCACCCGGAACGACGGCGCCACCGACGGTCCCTCCCTCGAGCGCGGCCACGACGACGCCGGCCTCGCCGGGGGCCACCACCCCGCTCCTCCCCTCGCCGGGCACCCCGCTCCCCGCCGGCCGCCCGTCGGGGTCGCTGGTGCTGTCCCCGGCCCTCGGCCAGTCCGGCGGGGTCACCACGGTCTTCGGCCGGGGCTTCGCTCCCTCGACCGCCGTCACGCTGCGCTGGCGCCCCGGGATCGGCCAGTGGGCGGTCACGGCGGCGATCGACGGCAGCTTCCGCACCCAGGTCCTGGTGCTCCCGAAGGACGTGGAGGGGCCCCGGGTGCTCGAGGTGGTCGGCGGGGGCGCGGCCGCCGCCCCTTATCTGGTGGTGCCGGACTCCGACCAGCCGGCCTTCGGCGGCGTGTTCGTCAGGAGCTGACGGCCGGGCTCTCCTCCGAGCCCTCCTCGGGCGCGGGCGCTGGGGCCTCCACCGGGGCGAACACGGCGGTGCGGTAGTGGCGCAGCTCGGCCACGCTCTCGCGGATGTCGTCGAGCGCACGGTGACCGCCGGCCTTGCGGGGGGCGGCCGCCGCCGCCTTCGGGTACCAGCGCCGGGCCAGCTCCT
>JBKJUI010000176.1:0-5972 GCA_046590775.1 Acidimicrobiales bacterium | reverse complement strand
ACCCACTCAATCAGCGGCTCGACGGCGAGGAAGCCGGCGGCCACCGCCAGGTCGCTCCACCGCAGCGGACCGAGGAACGACCGGGCTCCCACGAAGCCGACGAACAGGGCGGCGATGGCCCACGGCGTCACGTGGTGGCCGAATCGTCGGGCGTGGGAGGCGAGCGAGCCGCCCCTCACCTCGCCCACGTCTGCCACACCCGCCACGGCGGCCATGCCAAGAGGATGGACCCTCCTCGCCGAGTTTGCCCACTTCTGGCTCGTGGAAGGACCAGAAGTGGGCAAACCCGAGCGGGGGCGCCGTCTCCCGGAGCTCAGAGCGGGGCCGGATGGGCGAAGGCTCCGAAGCGGACCTGGGCCACCGCGTCGAGGCGGGCCCGGATGCGGACGCCGGCCTCCTCGTGGGCCTCGGAGACGACCTCGCCCTCCCGGTGGATCGCGGCGATGACGTCGCCCCGGTCCCACGGCACGAACAGCTCGACCGGGGTGGTGAGGGCGCGCAGCCGGTCGCCGATGGCCCGCAGCAGCTCGTCGACGCCCTGGCCGGTGATGCCGCTGACCACCACCGCCCCCGGGTGGTGCTTGGCGATCCGGCTGGCCGCCTCGGGGTCGAGGTCGGCCTTGTTGACGCACACCAGCTGCGCCACGCCGCCGGCCCCGATCTCGGCGAGCACGGTGCGGACCGCCTCCATCTGAGCGTCGGGGTCGGCAGCGGCGGCATCGACGACGTGCACCAGCAGGTCAGCCTCGCCGACGACCTCGAGCGTGGACCGGAAGGCCTTCACCAGCTGGGTGGGCAGCTTCTTCACGAACCCCACCGTGTCGCTGACGAGCACCACCTCGCCGCCGGGCAGGTCGAGCCGCCGGGTGCGCGGGTCGAGGGTGGCGAAGAGACGGTTCTCGGCCAGCACGCCGGCGTCGGTGAGCCGGTTCAGCAGCGTCGACTTGCCGGTGTTGGTGTAGCCGACCAGCGACACCGCCTGCTGGCGGCCCCGCAGGCGGGCCTTGCGCTGGTTGCGACGGGTGTGGCCCAGCTGCTCGAGGTTCCGCTCGAGCCGGGTGATCCGCTCGAGCATGCGGCGGCGGTCGGTCTCGAGGGCCGTCTCGCCGGGTCCCCGGTTGGCCAGCCCGCCCCGGCGCTGCTGGTCGAGGCCCTGGCGCCGGCCGCGCAGCCGTGGCAGCCGGTAGCGGAGCAGGGCCAGCTCGACCTGGTCCTTGCCCTCCTGGGTCCGGGCGTTCTGAGCGAAGATGTCGAGTATCACCGCGGTGCGGTCGATGGCCGTTCGGCCCAGGATCTTCTCCAGGTTCCGCTGCTGGGCCGGGGACAGCTCGTCATCGAACACCACGGTGTCGGCGTCGACCTCGAGCGACAGCAGGTGCAGCTCCTCGGCCTTCCCCGACCCGATGTAGGTGGCCGCGTCGGGTCGCTCGCGACGCTGGATCACCCGGGCGTGCACATCGGCCCCGGCCGTGTCGATGAGCTGGGCCAGCTCGTCGAGGCTGGCCTCGACCTCGTCCTCGGTGTGGCCGGGGTGGACGACCCCGACCAGGATGATCCGTTCCCGGAAGGTGCGTTCGATGAGGGTCATCGGGACCCTCCCTCGACCTCGACGGCGGCCACGAACACTGCGGGACCGGTCAGCCGGGCCTCGGGCTGGGAGAGGTCGACCTGCACTGTGCCCCCCGGGTTGTGGACGGTCACCAGCGGCCCCACCCAACCCTCCTGGAGGGCAGCCCAGGCGGCGGCCACCGACCCGGTGCCGCAGGCCTGGGTCCAGCCCGCCCCCCGCTCGCGGACCACCATCGTCAACTCGCCCGCCCCCGGCCCCCGCACGACGAACTCGTGGTTGACGTCGTCGGGGCCTCCGAGCTCGGTCTTGGCGAGCAGGGCCTCGAGCTCCTCGAGCGGCGGGAGCTCCCCCTCGATCAGGGCCACGGCGTGTGGGTTGCCGACCCGCACCGGGCGGCCCTTCCAGTCGCCGGCGGCTCCGGCCAGGTCGTAGGCCCACCACTCCGACGGCGGCCCGGCGGCGACGGCGCCCATCCCGACCCGGAGCGAGGCCTCCGCCAGATCGCCGCCCTGCCAGTCCAGCCGGCGCTCGCCCACTGTCGTGCGAAGGACGAGGGGTCGTGAACGGTCCTCCCACCACCCGGCTCGCGCCGCGGCGAGCCCGAGGCAGCGGGCGCCGTTGCCGCTGATCTCAGCCGGGCTCCCGTCGGCGTTGGAGAGCTCGAAGGAGATCAGCCCGCGCCCGAGGCCCTCCGAGCGGATGAGCCCGTCGGCCCCGACGCCGCGCCGCCGATCGCACAGGGCCCGGGAGCGCTCCGCCGCCACGGGCCCCATGGACCCGTCGTCGAGCAGGACGAGGAAGTCGTTGCCCAGGCCGTGCAGCTTGGAGAGGCGCATGTGCCTCCCATGCTCCCACCGCCGAACCCGGTCGGCGGCACGAGTTCCCCACCGCCCCTCAAGGCGGCGGGCCGACCGGGGGGAGGGCCGTGAAGGGTCGGGCCCGCCTCCACGCGCACTACAGGCGTCCGGCGGCGAGCGTCTCGCTCCTCCCGAGTCAGACTTCGCGGTGTCTCGGCCATAACCACTCAGCACAGTATTCGCCCGTCCAAAGACATGCTGCCTGGGCCTCTTTGTGGGCCGGTCCTGCTTCGGCTGCGCCGGAACGCAAATGCCTTCGGGAACCAAAGCCAGCACGGGTATCGCGATTTGGCTGCGTGAACACGGGCGCAGACGGGTGCGTCCGGTCCAGCTCCCAGCGCGAGGTCCCCCTTCTCTTCGTCAGCCCGCCGACCTCCAGTGCGCCATGGTGTCGGGGACGGCGTGGAGGGGGTCGTCGGCCACGTCCAGCCAGCGGATCCTCGGGTCGCGGCGGAACCAGGAGCGCTGCCTGCGGGCGAAGCGGCGGGTGTTGGCCACGTCCAGGGCCAGCGCCTCCGCCAGGGGCAGGCCGTGCTCGAGGTGGAGCAGCACCTCCTTGTAGCCGAGGCCCTGCCGACAGGTGCGCGACAGGCCGCCCGGGGTGGCCAGCAGGCGGGTGGTCTCCTCGACCAGGCCGGCCTCCACCTGCTCGGCCACCCGCCGCTCGATGCGCTCGCCGAGGCGCTCGGGGTCGGGGGCCAGCCCGACCAGGCGGAAGCGGTCGGTGGGAGGGAAGGCCGCCACCCCGGGCCCGAAGGAGGAGAAGGGCCGCCCGCTCCCCAGGCAGACCTCCAGGGCCCGCACCACGCGTCGGCGGTTGCCGGGCTCCATCCGCCCGGCCGCCACCGGGTCGAGTGCAGCCAGCCGGGCGTGGAGGGCGCGCGTCGGCTCCTGACCGACCTCCAGGTCGGACCGGACGGCCGGGAACGAGCCGGGCAGCTCGAAGGCGTCGACCAGGGCGTGGACGTAGAGGCCGGTGCCGCCCACGACCACGGCCGGGAGACCACGCTCCTCGCATGAGGCCACAGCCGCGCGTGCTGCGGCCAGCCAGCCGGCGAGGTCGGCCTCCTCGGATGGCTCGACCAGGTCGATGGCGTGGTGGGGCACGCCACGCCGCTCCTCGAGCGTGGGCTTGGCCGTGCCGATGTCTGCGCCCCGGTAGACCTGGAGGGCGTCGGCGCTCACGACCTCGGCGCCGGCAACAGTGGACAGCTCGATGGCCAGCGCCGTCTTGCCCGCCGCCGTGGGGCCGACCACGACCAGGTGCGGGTCCCGGGCCACTGACGGGACGGTACGGGAATCCGGGTCCGAACAGGGGTGGCTGCGCCCATCCCGGGGTAGACGAGCCTCGTGGCCTGCACCGAGCGCACCATCCCCGCGACCCCCGACCAGATCTGGGCGGTGCTGGGCGACGCCATGTCGTACGACCGGTGGGTCGTGGGGGCCAAGGACATCCGCACGGCCGACGGCACCTGGCCCGAGCCCGGCAGCACCCTGCACCACACCATCGGGGTCGGACCGATGCAGCTCAAGGACAACTCCAAGGTCTTGGAGAGCGACCCGCCGCGCCGCCTCGTCCTCGAGGCCAGGGGCCGGCCGCTCGGCATCGCTCGCGTCGAGCTGCGGCTCGAGCCGGAGGGCGACGGCACCAAGGTCACCATGGTCGAGGACGCCGTGCGCCCGACGCCGGTCAAGGCGATGAACCCGGTGCTGAACCCCCTCATCCACTCCCGCAACGTCGAGACGCTCCGCCGCCTCGAGGAAGCCACCCTCGAGCGCGTGAGCGCCAGCCCCTCCTGATCCTTCCAGCATTCTTGCCACCGCCACTTCCAGCGGGCCATGCCGGCGAAGCGCAGGCCTCGTCCGCCAACCCTCGCTCGTCATCCTTGATCACGCCGCCCAGTCGAGTGAGGCGACACCCTCGAGGAGGGGGGTGGCCAGGTTCAGGTGCTGTGAGCCGTCGGGCGAGACCAGCGAGATCGATCCGCCGTGGGCCACGGCGATCCAGGAAGAGGTGAAGGCGGTGGCGGTGATCTGATCGGAGGCCCGCCACACCGGGCGCCCTACCTCACCAGCGCGCCCCAGCTCGGCGACTCGCAGCTCGGTTCCGTCGGGTGAGAAGGCCACCTTGTCTCCCTGGGGTGAGAGCGAGAAGGCGGAGCCGCTCTGGCCGCCGTAGCAGCACGCCACCTCGGCATCAGGGCGCACGACCGAGATCGAGCTGCCGGTGAGGGAGGCGAAGGCACTGCTCCGCTCGGCGTCGGCCACCAAGGTCGTCCCGTTGCTGCCGATGAAGCTGCCTGGGTCCGATCCCGGCTGGCTGATGGTGGGGGTGAGGCGGATCTCGAAGGACAGACCTTCCGGCGATGTGCAGTCTTCAGGCGACGCTCCGTAGGGGCAGCTGTGGGGTATCGGTCCGGCCCGGTGCTTGGCCAGCACGACGCCATCGGGTCGGGCGGCGAAGTTGGCCAGGTAGCCGTCGATGGGGCAGAAGCCCCCCGGGGCTCGGGTGCTCACCGTGTAGGGAAATGTGGCTACCGGCGTGGCCTGGCCAGGGCTGATCAGGCGGTCGAGGACCACAGCAGGCGTGTCGACGAGGCGGCTGGCCAGGATGGTGCCTGCGTCCTCCCACCGGGCCCACAGGTAGCGGTGGTTGGCGGATCCGCTGGTCGGCGTCCACCGCTCGGCCCGTCCGCCGTGGAGCACCCAGACCTGGCCCCTACTGGTCAAAGCCAGCAGTGGTGGGGCCCCGTCCGGCCAGGCGTCGCCGCCGGTGCCGGCGGCGGCCGACGAGGGACGCACCGGGGTGGCGGCTTCCGGGAAGCACCGCGCCACGTCACCGGTGGGAACGAAGGCCGCCGGGGTGGTCGGTGTCGTGGTCACGGTGACGACCTGTGAGGTGGTGACGGTGACCTCGCTCGCCAGCCGGACCCCATCCTCGTCACGCCGGCTGACCACGACGGAGATCGACAGGGCCAGCACGGTGACCGCGGCCACAGTGATGCTTCCGCCCAGCCGGCGACGGTGCCGCTGGCGGGACCGTCGCTGGACGCCGGCCAGCGTCGACTCGTCGGGTGTGGGCGGATCCGGGTCGCGGAGGTGGGCGACGGGGTCCATGCTCATGACGGCTCGGCCAGATTCAGTCGAAGGGCGGCCAGGCCACGGGAGGCGTGGGACTTCACGGTTCCCGTCGTGCATCCGAGGGCTTCGGCCACCGCCGCTTCGGGCAGATCGCCGATGAACCTCAGCACGACCACCTCGCGCTGCCGCTTCGGAAGGTCGAGCAGCGCCCGTTGCAGGTCGACGCGCTCCAGTCGCCCACCGTCGAGCGGGGCGGCCCGACGTGCCGGCATCGATCGCCGACGACGACGGACCAGGTCGATGGCCAGGTTGCCGGCGACCCGCACGACCCACGGTTCGGCGTAGGGCCCGATCGCTGCCCAACGGGCGAAGGCCCGAGCCGCAACCTCAGCGGCAACGTCCTCGGCCTCGGCCCTGCTGCCCACGATGACGAAGGCCACGCCGTAGGCGCGCCCGTACAGGGA
>JBKJUI010000399.1:0-3699 GCA_046590775.1 Acidimicrobiales bacterium | reverse complement strand
CGCTTCTCCTGGTGGCGAAGGCGGTGGTCGCAGGCCTGCGGCTGGCGGAATCGATCCTCGGCCAGGCGGCCCGGTTCGCCGGTCGCCTGGTGCGGGTGGTGTGGCTGCCGTGGTGCTGGCCGGCCGTGTCCTGCGGCCGCTGGGCCGGGCCGTTGCCGGCCCGCTGCGGACGGTCGGGCGAGTGCTCGCCGCCTGCGGCTCGACCATCGCCGCCGCCGGCCGCCTCGCCTCTCGGCGGGTGCGCACCTCGGGCCGTGTGCTTCTGGCGTGGGGCCGCCGTGCCGGTGCGGTGCTGGCCGTCCCGATCCGCTGGGTCGCTCGAAAGGTCGTCCGGGTGCTGGCCATCCTGCGCAGCGGCCTTCGATCGGCCCGGGCCACCCTGATCGGCGGATGGCGCGACATCCGGTCGGTGGTCGCCAGGGTCTCGGCCCCCGCCCGGGAGAGCGCGGCCCGGGCCCGAACGGCCATCCGCTCGACCCGCCAGCGGGTCCGGGCCCAGGCGGCGGGCCTGCGTGCCGCCCTCCGCCTGCGCCGCTGACCGCTAGCCGAGCCGGCCGGCGTTCGCCCCGGCAGGCGTTAGCGTCGACGGCGATGTTGCGCGTGCGATGGCTCGGTCGGGTGGCGTACCGCGACGCCCTCGTCCTCCAGCGGGGGCTGCACGCCAACCGGGGCGGCGACGACCACCTGCTGCTGCTCGAGCACCCGCACGTCTTCACCCTGGGCCTGCGGGGCAGCCTCGACGACGTCCTGGTCAACCCCTCTTTCGTAGGAGCCGAGGTGGCGCGGGCCGACCGCGGCGGCCAGGTCACCTACCACGGCCCCGGGCAGCTGGTCGGCTACCCGATCCTGTCGGTGGCCAACGGGCCGCGAGCGGTGCCCGCCCACATGGCGTCGATCGAGCAGGTGGTGATCGACGCCCTGGCCGACCTCGGCCTGCCAGGCTGCGGCCGCGTCGAACGGCCCGGCCACGAAGGTGTCTGGGTGGATCCCGACGGGGCGCAGCCCCGGAAGATCTGCGCCGTCGGTGCGCGCATCACGCGGGGCCGGTCGATGCACGGCTTCGCCCTGAACGTCGAACCCGATCTCTCGATGTTCGACCACATCGTGCCGTGCGGCCTGCGCGACGGCGCCGTCACCAGCCTCCGGGCCGAGGGGATCGACGCCTCCATGGCCGCCGTGGTCGACGCCATCGTCATCCGGGCCGCCGCCCGCTGGGCCCGATCCGGGGTCGAGCGGCAGGACGTGGCCTGGCGGGTGGCGCCCGGCGACCTCGCTCCCTTCTCCCGTGGCGCGGGACCCGGCGAGGTCACCCGGCCCGACCAGCACCACGTCGGCCCGGTCCGCCTCCTCGGGCGCCTGGCTGCGGCCGGCGTGGACCCCGATGCCGGGATGCCGCTCACCTCGGCCAAGCCGGCGTGGCTGCGGCCGAAGGTGCACCACGGGCCCGAGGTCCTGGCCATGAAGCGGCGGCTGAAGGACCTCGACCTGGTCACCGTCTGCGAGGAGGCCGGTTGCCCGAACCTGTCCGAGTGCTGGTCCGAGGGCACGGCCACCTTCATGGTCCTCGGCGAGCGCTGCACCCGGGCCTGCGGCTTCTGCCTGGTCGACACCAGCCGCCCCGGGGCTCCCGACCCGAGCGAGCCGGCCCGGGTGGCCGAAGCCGTGGCCCGGGCCGGGATCGACCACGCCGTGGTCACGATGGTGGCTCGCGACGACCTGTCCGACGGAGGTGCCTCGCACGTGGCCGCCACGGTCGAAGCCATCCGGGCCCGCAACCCCGAAGCCGCCGTCGAGGTTCTGCTCAGCGACCTCAAGGGGGACACGGCCGCCCTCGGCGTCGTGATCGCCGCCCACCCGGACGTGTGGAACCACAACGTCGAGACGGTGCCGCGGCTGCAGCGGGCCGTGCGCCCTCAGGCCTCCTACGCCCGCAGCCTGGCCGTCCTGGCGCGCGGCCGGGCCGCCGGCCTCACGACGAAGTCCTCGGTCATCCTCGGGATGGGAGAGGATGAGTGCGAGGTCCTCGGGGTGCTCGCCGACCTGGCCGCCCTCGGCACCAGCATCGTCACCCTGGGCCAGTACCTGCGGCCGACCAGCCACCACCTGCCCGTGGCCCGGTGGTGGCACCCCGACGACTTCCGGCGGCTCAAGGCGGCGGGTGAAGCCATGGGCATCGCCCACGTCGAGGCCTCGCCGCTGACCCGCTCCAGCTTCCACGCCGGCACCGCCGCCCGGGCGGCGCGATCGTCCGCCCGAGCCGCCAACGCCGCCGGAGCCGTCCTGGCATGACCGCCTTCCTGCTCTTCCTCGCCGTCATGCTCGGGGTGCCGCTCGGCCTCATCTTCTGCACGGTCGTGGCTCGCGACATGGACAGTCGCGGCCTCGACGGCAGGATCTACGGGGCGCTCACCCTGTTCGTCCTCCCGCTCGGCTTGGGCCTGTGGATCTACAAGCGGTCGAGGACCCCCAAGGTCGAGGACGAGCAGGTGGCCTGATGGACCTCGGCCTCACCGGGCGCGCTGCGGTCGTCGCCGCTGCGTCCCGTGGCCTCGGGCGGGCCAGCGCACTGGCCCTGGCCGCCGAGGGCTGCGACCTCGTCCTCTCGTCGCGAGGCGGCGCTGCGCTCGAAGCCACCGCAGCCGACGCTGCCGCCCTGGGCGTCGCCGTCGACGTGGTCGCCGCCGACGTCACCGAGGTGGGTACCCCAGCCCGGCTCGTCGAGCGGGCGCTCGAGCGGTTCGGTCGGCTCGACGTGGCCGTGGCCAACGCCGGCGGGCCGCCCGCCGGCAGGGCCCTCCAGGTGGACGACGACGCCATCCTCGCCGCCATCGGGCTCAACCTCCTGCCCTCGGTCCGAATGGTGCGGGCGGCCGCCGAGCCGATGCGGGCCGCCGGCTGGGGCCGGATCGTGCTGATCACCTCGGCCACGGTGAAGCAGCCCTCGCCCACGCTCGCCCTGTCGAACACGGCGCGCACCGGCCTGTGGGGATGGGCCAAGACCGCGGCGCAGGACCTGTTCCCTTCGGGCGTGACGCTGAACCTGGCCTGCCCCGGCCTCCACCGCACCGACCGGGTCCTCGAGCTCTACGGCGAGGGCGGCAACCCGAACGCCATGGGCGACCCCGCCGACTTCGGCGCCGTCGTCACCTTCCTCTGCAGCCAGCAGGCCGCCTTCGTGACCGCCACCACGCTGGTCGTCGACGGCGGCGCCAGCCTCGGTCTCTAGCCTGCTCGGAGCTGCGCAGGTCGAGGTGGGCGGTTGGGCCATCGGGCGACGTCGGTGGGAGGCTCGCCGCCTCCGATGATCTCCCTTGACGTCGCCACCGTCCTGCTGCAGTGGGCCACCGGGGGGCTTCTGTTCCTGTGGGTGACCACCCGTCGGCGCATGGTGGGGATCGGGTACGGATGGCTCCTGCGGGGCGTGTACGGGGTGATGGCCGGTGGTGCCCTGTGGGCCGGCCGGATAGGGCGGCCCGTGCCGGTGCGCGACCTCGCCTGCGCCGGAGTCCTGCTGGCCACCGGCCTCGCTCTCGTCGTCTCGGTCGTGCGGCGGAGAGCCGGCGTGGCCGGGCAGCGGGCGGTCGAGGAGCGCCGCAGCGAGCGGGTGGCGGCGGCCACCGGCATCGACCGGCCGGCCCGGGTGGCCCGGATCGAGGGGGCGCCGGAGTTCCCTCCCGTCCTCGACCTCGTGGCCCCGGT
>JBKJUI010000494.1:0-6690 GCA_046590775.1 Acidimicrobiales bacterium | reverse complement strand
CCGGGATCAGGAGGTCCTCGAGCAGATCGGCGGCCAGCCGGGTGGCGGTGTGGCGACCGGTGCCAAAGACGTCGGCCCCTCGCATCTCCGGCAACCTGACGAGCAGCTTCCCGGGAGGCTGGGCCCCTGTCGCCTCGGGTACGACGAGCCCCCGCCGCCCGAGTGGGGCGGCGTCGCCCGCCGACCAGTCCTCGGCGTAGGCGACCCGGACGTGGTCGGCGTCGACGAGCCAGCTGGTCGGCGCGGTGGCGCCGAGGGCGCCTTCGATGGCCGCCATCTGAGTCGTGGTGAGATCGAGCCGGACGAGCCTGGCGCTGGCCGCGGAGGTGTGGCCACCAGCGACCGCCGCCGCCAAGAGGGCCACCCCCGCGGCTTCGTCCCGGGTGTAGCCGAGCTTGCGAAGCTCGACTCCGGTCGAGGCCCGGATCGCCGCACGCTGCTCCGGCGTCAACTCGAGAAGGACATCTCCGTCAC
This sequence comes from Acidimicrobiales bacterium, assembly GCA_046590775.1. Lineage (GTDB taxonomy): Bacteria > Actinomycetota > Acidimicrobiia > Acidimicrobiales > JAUJNH01 > JAUJNH01. The sequence goes on along the minus strand of JBKJUI010000494.1, from coordinate 6,216 downwards.
GCTCTGGATCCACCGGCAGTGCGACCTGGCAGAGCGGACGTGTTGGCTCGTCAGCTCTTCTTTCCGGCTCCCACGTCGTTCCCACCAACCTGGACGCTGCCGCGTGTCGTCGCCACAACCGAGCCGTAGCAACGGAGAGAGGGCACTGCGTAGGTCTTCCGCACGGTCTTGGGCGGTTGCGCGCTCATTGGGCCTCCTCGATTGCCATTCGGGACACTAGCAAACGTTCTGACGGCAAGGGTCGGAATCCTCGACCGACCGCATCCTCCCAGATCCCGGCCACCGCGCTGGACCACAGCCTGGTCAGGTCGGGATGCCAGATGTCGGGCTCTGTCGCCCTGACCTTCTCCCAGCTCGTCCGGGCAGTCGTCGTGAGGAGGCCCCGGCTGTCGGCCAGCTCGAGCTCCTCGCGCACGATCACCGAGAACTCCGCCTTGTCGCGGCGAAGTCGGATCTCGTCGGGTACGAGACTCTGCATCGCCTGGCGCGGCAGCCAGCGGGGGTCGCCGCCCACGATGCGGAGCCCGCCGGGAAGACGAAGCGAGAGGTCGACGAGGCGGAGATCGTGCAGCGGGTGGCGGAGCTCGAACCCATGGTGCGCCCCCTGCCGTTCGATGATCGCCAGCCGGCTGGCCAGCAGCGGGTTCCGGGACGTCGACAGCACGGAGGCGGTGTCGAGCGGCACGCCGGACGGGCACCAGCTGGCATCGAGGAACCGACGGCCCAGGGCGCCACCGCACCGGGTGATCGCCTTCGACAGGAACGGGGACCGCCCGAGAACGGCGCCCGGCACCTTCGGCAGTGGCCGGAACCCAAAGCGCCACAGCGCCGCCCCGGCCTTGTCGTCCCTCCCGTCGAGCTTGCCCGCTCTGGCCGTGTGCACGGCGGCGACCAGTCGGCCCCGGCGCACCAAGCGGGCGAGGTGCAGGCCCCTCGGGGCGTAGAACCAGTCATCCCCGCCGAGGCCGGTGAGGAGCACACGCTCGCCGAGGTCCGGGCGCACGGTTGCACCGAGCATGTCGTTCGGCACGTCGGGAAGGTCGCGGTACTGCTCGATCTCGGCCTCCAGCTCAGCCGGGCCACGAGGGCGAGGCCGGACGCGACGCACCGTGACGCCCAGGCTGCGCTCCATCACCGTGATCAGGTCGCTCTCGTCGGCTCGCCGATGGCCGGGAAAGACGAGCGACGAGAGGCGGATCTCGGGGACGGCTGGGTCCTGTCGGGCCAGAGCCAACGCCGTGCTCGCCACCGCGGTGGAGTCGAGGCCTCCGCTCATGGCGACGGCCACCGGCCCGGCCGCCCGGAGGCGGTCACGGGTCGCCTCGTCGACCAGGTTGCGGTACTCCTCGACCAGGTCGTCCGGAGCCCGGGCCCGGTCGGGCTCGGTCGAGGGGTCCCAGAACCGGGACGGGCCCAGGACGCCGTTCTGGGTGACGACCACGGTCGACCCCATCGGCAGGGTGGAGATGCTGCGATAGATCGTCCCCTCGGGCACGACCCACTGCTCGGCCCAGACCTGGAAGGCCGCCGGGTCGAGGTCGTCCGGTACCCCAGGATGGGCGAGGACGGCTCCCACCTCGGAGGCGGCGACGAAGAGCGGCCCGATGCTGGCGTAGTAGAGCGGCTTCACCCCCAGGTGGTCGCGGGCGCACACGACCCGCCGGCCGGCGCCGTCGGCGACGACCACCGCGAAGTCGCCGATGATGCGGTTGACGAACCCTGCGCCCCAGCGCTCCACGGCCAGAGCCAGCAGCCCGCCGTCCCCGACGTCGGGGGCGATGCGGCCGCCGAGGCGGGCACGGAGCGTCTGCCGGTCGTCAAGCCGGCCGTCCATGGCGACGATGGTCGAGCCGCCCCGACACCGGAGGGGCTGGCGCTCCCGCCCGGCCTCGGGGGTGGTGACCATGGAGCAGAAGCCGACGCCGACGGGCCCGTCGAGCTCGTGCTGCACGCCGTCAACCGCCCGGTGGGCCATGGCATCGGTCATGGCTTCGAGGTCGCCACGGGCCGCCGGCGCTCCGTCCCGGCGGAAGATCAGCGCGACGCCGCTCATCGACCGGCGGCCAGCTCGGTCACGGCGCCCAGGATCTGCTGGACGCCGGTCGAATCGGGAAAGGCGAGGCTCAGCACCACGGCCTCGGCGGCCAGCGCGGTGACGCGGTCGAGGAGGCGCTCGTCGATGACGGTCCCGGGCCAGGCGAAGACCGCTCCCCACAGGGCGGAGAAGGCCTCGGCGCCCGCCAGCCGCCGCCCCGTCGTCGGTCCCGGCCGCCGGTCGATCAGAACGATCGCCGACAGGGGGTGGCCGCCCTCGGTCATGCCGGGCATGGCCACACGGCTCTTCGACGAGCCGGTGGCCAGGGGGATGGCCTCAGCCGAGGGGCCGAGTCGATCGAGCGAGTCCGGCCACAGCCGCAGGCCGGGGTAGCTCGGCTGGGCCCGCCACCCGTGTGGTCCCCGCTCGAGCACCATGGCGTCGTCGGCGAGGACGGGGTAGCCGAGGGCGGCGCAGCCTGCCGCCAGCGTCGACTTGCCCGCCCCTGAAGGTCCGGCGAAGAGCACGGCCCTCTCCTCGACCACGGCGCCGCTGGCGTGCAGCACGGTGCTTCCGGTGGCCACCAGCATCCGGGGGACGACGTGGTCGAGAAGGGCGTGGCGCATGCCGGCCGGGTCGGCGTCGGGGCCAGGGTGGCAGGTGATCCGGCTCGAGCCGAGGTCGACGGCGAAGGTCGCTCCTCCCGGGAAGGAGAGGACGGTCGCATCGTCGCCGTCGTCGACCACGAGCCAGATGTCGCCGTGCTCGTCTCGCAGCGCCCGCTGGGTCTGCGGGTCCGGCTCCAGGGGTTCCGCCCCGACGCTGATGAAGATCTCGGCCGGCACGCTGCTCTGCTCCAGCTCGGGGAGCGGCACCTCCGAGCACAGGCTGCGCCCGTACGCCAGGTAGGTGGTGGTCAGCGCGCCCTCACCGCTGGGGCGAGGAGGCACGGGGCTCGACCAGCTCGAGAAGCCCTCGAGACGACAGCTCGGAGACCAGCACCTCGAGGTGCTCCCCGAGGGTGGCCGCGTCGACGTCGTACTCGGCGAGCATCGCCTCGAAGGCCTCCTTGACCGTCGGCTCGCTCTGGAGCAGCTGCCAGATGCGGGTGCCGACCGGGTCCAGGCCGAAGTACTCCTCGCTCTCGAGGCTGAGGATGACCAGCTCGTCGCCCACCTCGCGCACGTGCACGTGGGCGGGGACGGCCACCGCCATGCCGAAGATCGACGGCTGGCCCTGCCCGCTACCGTCCATCGGCCGCAGCGTACAGACTCAAGTCTCGTGGCCGGTGCAGAGGAGGTCGCCCCCGATCCGGGCCAGGCGCCGGCCGAGGGGCCGGTGGCCCCCTCGCTGTACGGCGCCGGCCCTCCACGCCCCGGCCGAATGGCGGCCCTCCGCCTTCCAGGCCTGATTGTGCGCGCCTTCCGGCTGGTGTGGGAGGGCGCCCGCCACGAGCTCATCTTCTGCATGGGGATCCAGGTCCTCTCGGGCGCCGGGGTAACCCTTCAGCTCCTCCTCGGGCGCAGCGTCATCGCCGCCGTGGTGTCCGAGCGCCGCCAGCAGCTGGGCGACGTGCTGCCCCAGCTGATCGGCCTGGGGGTGGTCACCGCCCTCCTCGGGTTCGCCGCCGCCGCCCTCCGGGAGCGGCAGAGCATCGTGGCCGAGCTGGTCGAGTGCCACGTCCAGGGCCAGATCATCGACGTCGTGTCGGAGGTCGACCTCGAGGCCTTCGAGACCCCCGCCTTCCACGACCGCCTCCGCCGGGCGAAGGTCAGCGCCACCGACCGCAGCTGGCAGGCCGCCTTCGGGGTCATCTCGCTGCTCAGCGGCCTCACCAGCCTGGCCGGGCTGGCCGTGGTGCTCGTCAGCATCCAGCCCCTCGTCCTGCTCGTGGTGCTCGTCGCCGGCGTCCCGCTGTGGCTGGCCACCACCCGCAACGGCCGGGCCACCTACGACTTCGCCTACGGGATGACGGCGGCCGACCGGGAGCGGATGGCGCTGCAGAGCGCGCTCACCGGCCAGGCCGAGGCCAAGGAGGTCCGCCTCTTCGGCCTGGCCCCCCATCTCCGCCATCGCTACGACCGCCTCTACGCCACGCGGATCGCCGAGCTGCGGCGGGTGGCCCGACTGCGGATGCGCCGCTCGTTGCTGGCCAACGCCGGGGCCACCGTCGTCACGCTGCTCGGTGTGGGTCTGCTGGTGCAGCTGGCGTTGTCCGACCGGATCAGCGCCGCCGACGCCGGCGTCGCCGCCGTGGCCGTGCAGCAGATGGGCTCCCGCCTGCGGGCCCTGAACGGCAGCGCCGGGAACCTCCACGAGTGCAGCCTGTTCCTCGACGACCTCGTCACCTTCCTCGGGCTGCGGCAGGCCGTGGCCGACGACCGGCCCACGGCGGCGGCGCCGGCGTCCTTCCGGCAGCTGAGGATGGAGGGCGTCAGCTTCGTCTACCCGGGCACCACCCGTCCGGTGCTCCACGACGTCTCCATTGAGATCGGCGGCGAGGAGGTGGTGGCGCTGGTGGGGACGAACGGCTCGGGCAAGACCACGCTGGCCAAGATCCTGTGCGGGCTCTACGCGCCGACCACCGGCCGGGTGCTGTGGGACGGCGAGGACGTGGTCCTCTGCGATCCGGAGGCTCTGCGTCGGGGGATGGCCGCCATCTTCCAGGACTTCGTGCACTACGAGCTGAGCGGCCGCGACAACATCGGCCTCGGGGACTGCGACCGGATCGACGACCTGGACGCCATCCGCCGGGCGGCCGAGCTGGCCGGCGCCGACGAGGCCATCGGCGCCCTGCCCGACGGCTACGAGACCCGCCTCAGCCGGGCCTACGAGGGGGGCGCCGAGCTGTCGGTGGGCCAGTGGCAGCGGGTGGCCCTGGCCCGGGCCTTCTTCCGCGACGCCCCGTTCCTGGTCCTCGACGAGCCCACGGCCGCCCTCGACGCCGAGGCCGAGCACGAGCTGTTCGAGAGCCTTCGGGCGCTGCAGCGGGGGCGGGCGGTGCTGCTCATCTCCCACCGCTTCTCGAGCGTCCGGTCGGCCGACCGGATCTACCTGCTCGACCAGGGTCGCGTCGCCGAGGCCGGCACCCACGAGGAGCTGATGGCCGTCGGCGGCCGTTACGCCGAGCTGTTCAACCGGCAGGCCTCGGCCTACCTCGACGGCCACAACCGAGCGGCTGGGGGCGGGTGAGGCACGTCACCCGTCGAGGTCACGAAGGTAACGTGGCGCCATGGCGGGCAAGGATGATCGCGGCCTCGACCTGCGCCTCCCATGGGGGCGTTCGGAGCCGGAGCCGGAGCCGGCTTCCACCCCGGCGCCGCCGCCTTCCGCCCGGGTCGTTCCCGCCGATCCCGACGCGACTCGCGCCACTGACCGGATCGAACCCGATCCGCCTCCGGCCAAAGCAGCCACGGACGCCCTGGACCTCACCGATCCTCGGGCGGCGGCGTTCGCCACTGCGTTCGCCGCCCGGATCGACGAGAGGCTCGAGCGGCTCGAGCGCGGGATCTCAGCCCGCCTCGACCAGTTCGAACAGCAGTGCGAGGCTCACGACGCCGGCCTCGAAGCCCGGCTCGAGGCGATCGAGATCCGGTTCCACGGTGCGAGCGATGCGTCGCTCGAGGCCGTCGGCATGCTGGCCGCCCAGATGATCTCCATGATGCAGGAGCAGGTCAGCGGCATCGAGGTCTCCCTGCAGGCGCGCCACGACATGCTGGTGGCCCACCTCGAGGCAGCGGTGGCCGAGCGCCACGACCACCTCGTGGCCAAGGTCGAGGCCATCCACGAGTCGACCCTCGAGGCGATGAGCGGCCTGGCCTCGGGCCCCCTGGTCGACCGCCTCCTCGAGGGCGTCGTGGCCCTGGGCGAGGTGCTCGACGCCGACCTCGTCAACCTCAGGCGACTCATCACCGAGGAGCACCTCGGGCAGAGTCGACCCGCCGTCGTGCTCCACGACGAGGCCAGCAGCGAACCCGACCCGCCGGACGGCCTCGACGAGCAGGATCCCGGGTTTCGCGTTGCTTCGCTGGACGAGGTCCAGCACGTCAACGACGAACCTCTGCGCTAGTTCGACCTTCGGGCGCCTGCGCCCGGTGGGTCAGGCGGTGGCGGTGGCGGCGCGGCGCCGCTCGGCGCTGCGGCGCCGGGCCACGAGGACCAGCAGCGTGCCTGCGCCCAGG
>JBKJUI010000470.1:0-5548 GCA_046590775.1 Acidimicrobiales bacterium | reverse complement strand
GCAGCGGGTCACGCTCACCGGATGCCGAGCCGGGCGTCGTCGCCGGGGGGTCGGCCGTCGATGAGGCGGAGCAGCGCCGTTGCCGGGGTGAGGAGCGGGTTGGTGGTCCGGGTGATGAGCAGGTCGGTCTCGGGGACGCCGTCGCGGATCGTTGGCCCGAAGGGGCTCCACCAGGCGCCGTCGGCGGTGACGGTCAGCTCCGGTGGGATGTCGGCGACGGTTGCCTTGACGCCCACGTCGGCGATGTCGGCACGGCCCCGCCGCACGATGGGCCGCACGACGTGGTCCTCGTCGGCCACTCCCAGGCTGCGGTGGAGGGCGCACAGCCGGGCTTGCTGGTCGTCGGTCACCTCGACGTCGGGGTCGAGGGTGGTCCCGATGCGGACCCGGATGCCTCGTTTCACCAGTCGGGCGATGGCGGCGACGACGGTGGCGTGGTTTTCGTCGCCCCGTTGGGCGTCGTTGTCGTCGGCGTCGGCGTAGTCGAGCGACACCTGGATCACCACAGGATGCCCGGCCAGCGCCTCGACCCGGGTGAGGCGGTCGCCGTGGAACAGGGTGGCGTTGCTGAGCACGACCGTCGGGAGCTGCTCGGCCATGGCGAGCAGGACATCGACGATGTCGGGGCGCAGGAAGGGTTCGCCGCCGGTGACGCCCAGGTCGGTGAAGCCGAGGGCCTGGGCCTGGGATGCCAGGTCGACCATGCGGTCGGCGGGCAGGTAGCGGCGGGGCGACTTGGGTGACGAGTCGGTCAGGCAGTAGGTGCAGGCCAGGTTGCAGTGGTAGTTGCTGTAGAGCCAGACCCGCCCCGGGAGCCGGCCGTCGCGCACCGCCTCGGCGATGGCGGTGCTCACGACGCCATCCCGGCGGTGGCCAGGCGGGCCAGCACCTCGGGCGAGGTGGGCAGCTCCAGGGCCGTGCAGAAGCGGTTGAGGAGGAGGGTGGTCGTGGCCAGCAGGGTGAGCTCCACCACGACATGGTCGGGGCGGCCGTGCCGCAACCGGTCCCGGCAGGCGGCGTCGACGGCCCCGGTGCCAACCAGGGCGTCACACCAGGCGATCACCGCTCGGTCCTCCTCAGCCGGGAACGCCTCCTCGACCGCGACCTCGCCGCGCAGGGCGCGGACCTCGCCGTTCGACAGGCCGCTGTCGAGGGCGACAACGGTGTGGGCCTCCACGCAGTAGCGGCAGGAGGCCCGGGCCGAGGTGCGCAGGATCACGACCTCCTTGGTCCGCAGGTCGATGGCCGACGGGCCCAGCACGACGCCGAGGAAGGGGACCGCCGCCTCGAGCATCTCGGGCACCTGCGCCAGCGCGGCGACGATCGGCCCCGGGTCGCGGCCGGCGAAGTACGGCCGGGCCAGCAGCGGGGCCCCGGCGGCATTGATCAAGCCGACGGGCCGATCGCCCACAGGCAAAGAGACGTCGGTCATCGGCCCCATCATCCCCGCCGGTCGGTCCTCGGGGCCCCGGCACCCGCAGCCGTAAGCACATCGTCAGAACTCTCGGGCGTCGATTTCTCAGCTTCGTGCCGGGACCGAACACCACGTGGCTGGCGTTGATGACAACATCGGCATCCTCGTTGGGAGACGCCGCTGAGGTGGTGGCACCATCTCAGCTACCCAGCCTCGGGAACCGACGGGGGTCGTGGGGCCCGGCCGGTGGGCGGGGCTTCGCCGGTCTCGATGAGGGGTGCGGGCCACCTCGCGCACCTTGACGGTGAGGTGCTGGGAGGCCCGGCGCAGGTTGTCGAAGGCCTGGAGGCCGGTGATGAGGTCGCGTTCCATCAGGATGCCCTGGGCCTGACCGATGAGCTCGACGACGATGGGGAATGCCCACAACTGGCGTCTGCAGGAACCAGAAGTGGGCAGACCCGTGTCGACCTTCGCGTCATGAACTCGCCGACCCGACCCGGGTTCCCACCTCGGTCCTAGGGTGGGCCCATGGCGGCGCTCGACGAGCGGAGGTAGGGACGTTGAGCTACATGCCGGTCTCGTCGTACGCCGAGCCGCGTCGGGCGATCGCCCTGCGGATGGTGGCGTGGGTGATCGACCTGGTCCTGTACATCGCCTTTGCGCTGGCCACGTTCTTCCCGCTCGCCGAGAGCACCGACACCACCGGCTTCAGCGGCGGGCTCACCTCCCAGCCCGACTTCGGCAGCAGCTTCGACGACTCGTTCTGCACCCAGCTCCGTGCGGGCCGGGCGCTCAGCGAGTGCATCGAGCTCGGCGACACGGCGTGGTACACCACGGGTGGCCGGACGCTGGCCCACTCGGCCCTGGCGCTGGGCTGGTTCCTCGGCGTTCACGTCGTGCTCCAGGGCCTGACCGGCGGCAGCCTCGGGAAGCTGGCATCCGGCATCCGGGTCGTCCAGGGCGACGGGAGCCGGCCAGGCATGGGGCGGGCCCTCGTCCGCAGCCTGTTCTGGGTCGTGGACGGCATCCCGTGCTGCATGCCGCTCGTCGGCCTGATCACCATGCTCGCCACAGGCCGGAAGCAGCGGGTCGGCGACATCGTGGCCAAGACCTTCGTGGTCCGTGCCGATCAACGCGGCCGACCCGTCGCGCCCGAGGGTGGGGCGCCGGCCGGCGGATCCGACTACTACCAAAGGCCCGGCGGGTACCCGCCCACCCCGGGCTACCCGCCGCCGCCGGCTCCCGGCTACCCGCCGTCGCCAGGCTGGCCCCCTCGCTGACCCCGGCCGGGGCGGTTCTCCCGTGACCGACGAGGACCGGAGGCACTGGGACGAGCGGTACGCAGAGATCGGGCCGGCGCCGGTCACCGATGCGTCCCCCCCTCCGCTGTTCTCGCCGCACGAGCACCTGTTCCCGACCGCTGGGCGGGCCTTGGAGGTCGCCTGCGGGCGGGGACGGAGCGCAGCGTGGCTGGCCAAGCGGGGCCTCGACGTGTGGGGCCTCGACGTCTCCGGCGTCGCCGTGGACCTTGCCCGCCGTTTGGCGGCACGCATCGGGGTCGACGACCACTGCCGGTTCGACGTGGTCGATCTCGACGACGGCCTCCCGGATGGTCCGCCGGTCGAGGTCCTCCTGTGCCACTGCTTCAGGGACCCCCGCCTCGACCGGGCGATGGTGGAGCGCCTGGCGCCGGGCGGGCTGCTGGCCATGGCGGTGCTCAGCGAGGTCGACTTCGGCCCCGGCCGGTTCCGGGCGCAACGGGGCGAGCTCCGGGCGGCGTTCTCCACGCTCGACGTCCTGGCCGAGGGTGAGCGGGAGGGCGAGGCCTGGCTCCTGGGGAGGGCGTGACCGGTCGCTGTCCAGCAGCCGCTACCGGACCAACAGGTAGCGCTCCTGCGGTTCCTCCCCCTCGTAGTAGGCGAGCCGCCCCGGGACACAGGAGACGAGCGTCCCGTAGCCCGCCCCGACCACCAGCTGCAGCGCCTCGTCGAGGCGCAGGCTCCGCCCGTCGAGCTCGGCGCTCTCAGAGAGCAGGTGGCACGCCTTCGGGGCACCCCTGGCGAGCAGGGTCGTCCGGATCGCCTCGAGCGTCTGCTCTCCGTCTCCGAACCTGGAGGCGAACCGCTCGTCCAGGTCCCTGAGGTGAGCGAGCTGGGCGCGGAGCTTCGGGCGCCGCTCAGGATGACCGGCGAGCTGAAGCCACCTCTGCCGCTTCGAAGGGTTCACGAAGGCCTGGATGAGCGCCACCTCGTGCTCTTCCTCCGCATTCGGCATCAGCCGGGGTCGCTGGCCAACATCGCGGTGACCACCTCTGGGAGCATGCCAGGATCACCGGCTCGTGAACGAACGCAAGCTCTTCCGGACGTGCTCGTCATCACCGACGACCCCCGCGTGACGGTGCAGCACGTCTGGGCCTTCACCACCTGACGCTGGACGATGGCTGCCACCACCTCCGAGCTCCGAAGCCGGCTGGACGCGCTGATGGTGCGGGACCAGCACCGGCTGCGCCGACGGCTCCAGCGGGCCCGGCGGGCGGCGCCGGAGGCCCAGGATGGCGAGCTGGCGAAGGTGGCCGCCGCCGTGGCCGCCGCCGAGGCCAGGGTCGCCCGGCGCCGGGCCAGCCTGCCCGCTCCCCGCTACCCGGAGGGCCTGCCGATCGTCGAGCGGCGGGAGGACCTCCTGGCCGCCATCGGCGAGAACCAGGTGGTGGTGGTCGCGGGCGAGACCGGGTCCGGCAAGAGCACCCAGCTTCCGAAGCTGTGCCTCGAGCTGGGCCGAGGGGTTCTGGGCTACATCGGGCACACCCAGCCCCGGCGGCTCGCCGCCCGCACGATCGCCGAGCGGGTCGCCGAGGAGCTGGGCGGCGACGTGGGTGGCACCGTCGGCTACGCCGTCCGCTTCACCGACCGGGTAGGGGAGGACACCCTGGTCAAGGTGATGACCGACGGCATCCTGCTGGCCGAGGTCCAGCGCGACCGCCTGCTGACGGCCTACGACACGATCATCCTGGACGAGGCCCACGAGCGGAGCCTGAACATCGACTTCCTCCTCGGCTACCTCAGGGAGCTGCTGCCGAAGCGGCCGGACCTCAAGGTCGTCATCACCTCGGCCACCATCGACACCGAGCGGTTCTCCCGCCACTTCGGCGGTGCCCCGGTCGTGACCGTCTCCGGCCGCTCCTACCCGGTCGAGGTGCGGTACCGGCCGGTCGGCGAGGAGGCCGACGACGACCGCGACCAGGTGCAGGCCATCTGCGACGCCGTGCAGGAGCTGGCCGCCGACGGCCCCGGGGACGTGCTCGTCTTCCTGTCGGGCGAGCGGGAGATCCGCGACACCGCCGAGGCGCTGGCCAGGCTGGACCTGCCGTCGACCGAGCTGCTGCCGCTGTACGCCCGGCTGTCCGCCGCTGAGCAGCACCGGGTCTTCTCGACCTCAAGGGGTGGCCGCCGGGTGGTGCTGGCCACGAACGTGGCCGAGACCTCCCTGACCGTGCCCGGCATCCGGTCCGTGGTCGACCCGGGCACCGCCCGCATCTCCCGCTACAACCGGCGCACCAAGGTCCAGCGGCTGCCGATCGAGGCCATCTCCCAGGCGTCGGCGAACCAGCGGGCCGGCCGCTGCGGTCGGGTGGCGCCGGGCACCTGCATCCGCCTCTACTCCGAGGAGGACTTCGACGGTCGCCCGGCGTTCACCGAGCCGGAGATCCTGCGTACCAACCTTGCCTCGGTCATCCTCCAGATGGCGGCCCTCGGGCTCGGCGACATGGCCGCCTTCCCGTTCGTGGAGCCCCCCGATGCCCGGAGCATCAAGGACGGCATCCTCCTGCTCGAGGAGCTCGGCGCCCTTGATCGCGGCGGGTCGCACGACCACGTCCGCCTCACCGAGGTCGGTCGCCGCCTGGCCCGCATCCCGGCCCACCCCCGCCTGGCCCGCATGGTGCTGGAGGCAGACCGGCACGGGGTCGTGGCCGAGGTCCTGGTGCTGGCGGCGGCGCTGTCCATCCAGGATCCCCGTGAGCGGCCGTCGGGGCCGGATCAGCAGGCGGCCCTCGAGCAGCACCGCCGCTTCGCCGACCCGGAGTCCGACTTCCTCAGCTACCTGAACCTCTGGCGCTACCTGCGCGAGCAGCAGAAG
>JBKJUI010000344.1:0-3465 GCA_046590775.1 Acidimicrobiales bacterium | reverse complement strand
GAGCCGCTGACCGGCGACCGGCTCCTCCTGTGCTCCGACGGCCTGTGGGACGAGGTCGGCGACGAGCTCATCGCCATGGTCCTCAGCGGCCGCAAAGATCCCGAGGAGGCCGCCTCTGAGCTGGTGCGCTGGGCCAAGGAGGCAGGCGGCCGGGACAACATCACCGTGATCGTCCTCGACGTGGTCGACGGCGGCGAGGCGCAGCGAAGCGTGGCCGCCAGCGCCGCCCTCGAGGAGGCCGGCGAGGAGCCGACCGCCGGCAGCCGGCCCGACTCCCCGACGATGGCCCTGCCGCCCGAGGGGCCCGAGCAGAACGACGAGACAGCCACCGGCGGCGCCCCCGGCGGGTCCTCGAGCCGGTGGGTCGACGGCTCGCTGATGCAGGTCACCGACCCGGTCCCTGCGCCGGCCCGGACCCGCCTGCTGACCTGGCGGGTGGTGGCCTTCGTGGTCGTGCTCCTCGGGGTGCTGGGGGCGGCCGTGGTCATCGTCTCCCGGGGCGGCACGGCGTGGGCCGTCGCCCTGGACGGCAGCACCGTGGTGGTGAAGGAGGGCGACGAGATCCGCGAGGCCAAGCCGCTGCAGGTCAACCAGCTCCCGCCCGAGATCCAGGCCGAGCTGCGCCGGGGGAAGCGGGTCGAGGACCGGGCCGACGCCGATGCCTACGTCGACGGGATCACGCGCCGGGCGGTCGCCGCGGGCACGCTGCAGCCGCCGGGCGCCGGCTTCGTCGTCACCACCACCTCGATGCCCGGAGGCGGGACCCCCGGTCTGCCGGGGACGGCCAGCACGGTCGGCAGCGTGCCGGACGGCGGGACCTCGGCCACCACCGCCCCCTTCGGGCCGTGAGGCGCCGGTGAGGGCTCTGTCCTCGGCGCCACGGCGGCGGACGGAGCTCGGGCTGGTCCTGCTCGTCGGGCTGATCACCGTCGGGGCCGTGACCCTCGCCAGCCTCGGCAAGGTCGGCGAGCCGCCGGCCGGCCTCCTCGGCTTCGCCGGGTTCATGGTGGCCCTGCTGGTGGCCGCCCACGTGGGCGTGCGCGTGCTCGCTCCCAACGCCGATCCCGTCATCCTCCCCGTGGCGCTGCTGCTCAACGGCCTGGGCTACACGATGATCACCCGGCTCGATGAGGACCTGGCCGGCCTGCAGGCCACCTGGACCGCCGTCGGGGTCGCCGCCTTCATCGGCACGCTCTTCGTCGTGCGCCGGGTGCGCGACCTCGAGCGCTACCGCTACACCTTTCTGGCCCTCGGCCTGATCCTGCTCCTCCTGCCCCTGGTGCCCGGGCTCGGCCGCAACATCAACGGCGCCCGCATCTGGATCCGCCTGGGCCCGATCGGCTTCCAGCCCGGCGAGCTGGCCAAGATCGTGCTGGCCGTCTTCTTCGCCTCCTACCTGGTGGAGCGGCGCGAGCTGCTGGCCGACCGGGTCAAGGTCGGGCCCCTGCGCCTGCCCCGCCCCCGCCTCCGGGTGCTGCTGCCCCTGCTGGCGGCGTGGGGCGTCTCGATCATCGTGATGGTGGCCGAGCGGGACCTGGGGTCGTCGCTGCTGTTCTTCGGCCTGTTCATCGGCCTGTTGTGGCTGGCCACCGGGCAGCCCGTCTACCTGCTCGGCGGGATCGGCCTGTTCGCCCTGGCCAGCAGCGTGGCGTACCAGATGTTCGACCACGTGCAGACCCGGGTCGAGGTGTGGCTCGACCCCTGGGCCACCGCCCAGGGCAAGGGCTACCAGATCGTGCAGTCGATGTTCGCCTTCGGGTCGGGCGGCGTGGTCGGCAGCGGCCTGGCGCTCGGCAGCCCGCAGCGGATCCCGGCCGCGACCACCGACTTCATCTTCGCCGCCATCGGCGAGGAGCTGGGGCTCCTCGGCACCTCGGCCGTGCTGGTGGCCTTCATCCTGCTCATCGGCAGCGGTCTGCGGGTGGCCATCCGGGCCTCGCACCAGTTCGAGAAGCTGCTGGCCGCCGGGCTCACGCTCGTCCTCGGGCTCCAGAGCTTCATCATCATCGGTGGCATCACCCGCGTCGTTCCGCTGACCGGCATCACGCTCCCCTTCGTCTCCTACGGCGGCAGCTCGCTCGTGGCGAACTACATCCTCATCGCCCTGCTGCTGCGCATCTCCGACCAGCAGACGACCGGTCGAGAGAGCTGATCGGCTGATGGACGTCCAGATCCGCCGCCTGGCCATCGCCCTGCTGGTTCTGTTCGGGCTGCTGTTCGTGCAGCTGAACAACCTGCAGCTGCGCCAGGCGGCCCGCCTCTCGAACGACCCCCGCAACACCAGGGCCATCGTCGTCGACTTCAGCCGGGAGCGGGGGCGCATCCTGGCCGCCGACGGCACCGTGCTGGCCGACAGCATCCCCACCGACGACGAGCTGAAGCGGCTGCGCCGCTACCCCGAGGGGCCGCTGTACTCGCCGGTCCTCGGCTTCTTCTCCTTCAACTTCGGCAGCGACGGCGTCGAGCGGTCGTTCAGCGCCGAGCTGGCCGGGCGCAAGGTCACGGTGAACAGCCTCGACGACCTCCTGTCCGCCACCCCCCGCACGAACGACGTCACGCTCACGATCAAGCCGGCGGTGCAGAAGGCGGCCGCCGCCGCCCTCGGCAACCGTCGCGGCTCGGTGGTGGCGCTCGACCCCAGGACCGGCGCCGTGCTGGCCATGGTGTCGTTCCCCACCTTCGACCCGAACGCCCTGGCCGGCCACGACCTCAAGGCCGTCCAGCGGGCCCGGGCCGCCTACGAGGCCGACCCGGGCAAGCCGATGCTGCCGCGCCCGTACCGGGAGCGGTACTCGCCGGGTTCCACGTTCAAGGTGGTGACGGCCAGCGCCGCCATCGGGTCCCGGCCCGACCTGGCCACCAAGGTCTACGCCCCGAAGAAGACGCTGGACCTGAAGGGCACTTCGCGCGACCTGCCCAACTTCGGTGGCAGCACCTGCGGTGGGCCGCTGCCCGAGCTGCTGCGGGCCAGCTGCAACACCGGCTTCGGCGAGCTCGGCATCGACCTCGGCGGCCCGGCCCTGCGGGACGAGGCCGAGAGCTTCGGGTGGAACGACCGCCCCCCGATCGACCTCCCGGCGGCGGCCACGAGCAGCTTCCCGCCGCTGACCGAGCTGCGCAGCCAGGCCCAGCTGGCCACCTCGGCCATCGGCCAGCTCGACGTGTCGGCCTCGCCCCTGCAGATGGCCCTGGTCTCGGCCGCCGTGGCCAACAACGGCACGATCATGGAGCCCCACGTGCTCGGCCAGATCACCGACACTCAGGGCCAGGTGGTGCGCAGCGCCGAGGAGAAGGCGTGGAAGCAGCCGATGACGGCGGCCGACGCCGCCCGACTCAAGGACATGATGGTCGGCGTGGTGCAGCGGGGCACCGCCACCCGGGCCGCCCTGCCCGGCGTGCAGGTCGCGGCCAAGACGGGCACGGCCCAGACCACCGGCGACAACGCCCACGCCTGGATCACCGCCT
>JBKJUI010000337.1:0-15715 GCA_046590775.1 Acidimicrobiales bacterium | reverse complement strand
GCCGATGGCGTAGTCGTGGTAGGCGTCGGCCAGGGTGATGCCCCGGTTCTGGAGCGCGATGTCCAAGGCGCTGAGGTTGTTGCCGATGTTCCTGCTGGTGTTCTCCCAGAAGTCCTGCATGACCTGCTCGCCGCCGCCGGCGATGCCGGTGCCGAACCGCTCGGTGAGGCCGCGGAAGGCGATCCACTGCGGGTAGCTGTACGCAACGCCGTCCTTCAGCTGGTCGTAGTCGCCGAGGCTGTCCCGGAAGTTCGGCCACAGGTAGTAGTAGTTGTCGTTGGCGGCATCGAAGACCTCGTCCTCCATCCACGTGGCCCCCCCCTCGAGGAACAGGTCGTCCACGGCGTTCGCGCCGCCGGCGGCGCCGTACCCGAACTGGATGGCGTGGTTGAACTCATGCGCCGTGGTGGCGTCGAGCGACGCCTGGGCTCCGCTGCGGAAGGTGCTGAAGTCACGGTGGAGCACCATGCAGCTCGCCTCCGCGTCCTGATCGTTCCAGGGCGTGTTCGGGTTGTCCCCCACCCCGCCGGCGCCTGTGCCGCTCGTCGACACGAACCCGTACAGCCCGCCGGTGAGGGAGTCGACCCGCACCGGGTACTTGGTGCCGATGGGGGCGGGCTGGGCGATGGCCGGAGGGGCGGCCCAGCCGTAGGTCGTGACCTGCTTGGAGTACGACGCCTCGAGCGAGGTGAGGTAGCTGGACACCGAGAGGCCGCCGCCGATGGTGCCGTAGGCGATGTAGAAGTGGGCGCTGGTGGTCTCGTTCGGCAGGTTGGCCGTCGAGCTGCTGCAGCTGGTGGCCGCCGCCAGCGCCCCCTCGGTCCGGGCCGACGTCGGGCCGGTGCTGGTGCTCAGGCGGTTGCGGAGCCCCCGGAGCGGGAGGGTGCCGTCCCACTGCTCGTCGCTCTGGTACTTGGCCGGCACCTTTCCGCTCCTGCCCCGGCCGACGAAGACCTCGGCGAGGTGCTCGTCGGCCGTGGCCTGGTCGATCTCGCCCCGGGCCACCGCCTCGTCCAGCAGCTGCGGCGTAGCCTTGGCGCGGGCGGCCGGCGCCGCCTGGGCCTGGCTGGCCGGGGCGACGGCCAGGCCCGCACCAGCAAGACCGAGGGCCACCACCAGACGCACTGCATGGCTCATACCTCGTCGACCTGCACCCACAGCGAAAGCTCCCGTCCAATGCGACGCCGCCCCCGGCGCGTCGTGTCTCGAAGGTTCAACGTGAGCGAACCTTCAGAATTCCTGACGTTAGCGAAGCATCGCCACCAAGCGGCTTCAGGCCGGGTCCGAGAGCCCGAGCGTCCGGGACAGCCGGATCTGGCTGACGTGGGCCCGCTCGCTGAGCCGGTCGACGTCCTCCGCCGACACCATTGCCGTGCGCACTGAGCCGTCACCGGTGGAGGCGCCCTGGAGGTCGGGCGCAGCGGCGGGATCGGCCGTGGGGACCAGGTGGACGAACACGACATAGCGGTCGCCGGCCTTGCCGTCCGCCAGCGCGCCGGCCAGCCCGGCGTCGAGCTTGGACCAGTCCACTGGGCTCGGCCTTCGTCCGGTTCGTCGGCTTCGGCTGTTCGGGGCTTCGGTCGCTACAGGTTCCGGGCGTCGATCAGCCCGCGGCCCCACTTGGGGTCCCAGCCACCACTGCCCCCGCCCGGGATGGCGCTGTGGCTCTGAAGGAGCTCACGAACGGCCTCGGGCCCGAGCGTCCGGTCCCGCTCGAGGAGCAGCGCCACGAGCCCCGTGACGAACGGCGTGGCCATGCTCGTGCCCGCCATGATCGTGTGGAGGTTGTCGATCACGAAGTCGGGCAGCACCCCGGAGTGCACCGAGAGGGCGGAGACGACCATCGCCCCAGGGGCGGCGAGGT
This sequence comes from Acidimicrobiales bacterium, assembly GCA_046590775.1. Lineage (GTDB taxonomy): Bacteria > Actinomycetota > Acidimicrobiia > Acidimicrobiales > JAUJNH01 > JAUJNH01. Next base: position 13,851 of record JBKJUI010000337.1, on the reverse strand, counting down.
CGGGCTTGCGGGCGCCGTCCCGGCGGGGCCCCTCGCTGCTGAAGTCGGAGATGTCGTGGAGGTCGAGCCCGGCCTGGTGCGGGTGGCCCCAGACGTCCTCCCAGGTGGTCTTCGACGTGTACGAGCCGACGGTGATGGCGCCGGTGGCTGCGCCCGGCGAGCCCACCTTCATCGTGTCGGCCACCGACCGCCCCGTGAGCTGGGCCACCTGCCCGTCGACGCTCCACAGGTGGACCGTGCCGTCGGTCACCTTGACGCCCTTCAGCCGCAGCCGCCACCCGCCCCGAGGAGGTGTCCCGGTGGCCACCGCCGGCTGGATCTGCACCACGAAGCTGTGGTCCCCGTTGGCCGCGTCGGGGCCCGGGGTGATGATCTGCACCTCTCCCTCGGGGAAGGTGTGGCGGCGCACCGGTGAACCCCTGGTGAGGACCGGCTGGAAGGCCGTCTGGGTGTCGGAGGGCGAGACCACCGCCACGCTGAGGCGGTCGGCACCGTCGTACCAGCCGGTGAAGGAGGCCACGAACGGCGGCGCCCCGGCGGGTCGCGGGGCGAGGGCGCAGGCGATGGTGCGAGTGCCGCCCCGCGGGACCTTGACCGAGGCGTGGATGTTGTCGTTGCCCTCGTTGCCCGCTGCGCAGCAGACGATGCGGCCGGGGCCGACCGCCTCGTCGATGACCTGGGACAGCGAGTCGGTGCCGTCATGGGCGTCGTCGTGCCCGCCGAGGCTGAGGTTGACGACGGCCGGCCGGCGCATCCCTGCCGCGGTCCGGAAGACGTAGCGGATCGCGTCGGCGATGTGGGCCGTCTGCAGGTCGGTCTTCACGATGACCAGGCGGGCGTCGGGGGCCACGCCGCCGTACAGCTCGTCGGCTCCTGCGGCGATGCCGGCGACGTGGGTGCCATGGCCGACGGTGTCGCGCGACAGCCCCAGGGACGAGCCCTTGAGCTCGGCGCCGTACCGGCCCTCGGGTACGCCCTGGCCGCTGAGGGTCTGGTCCCAGAGGCGGGCGATGCGGCCGGCGAACGAGTCGTGGCCGACCTCGATGCCCGAGTCGACGATGCCGACCACCACCCCCTTGCCGGTGAGGCCCGTCCGGCTGCGGAAGGCGGGGACGTGCGCCGCCTCGCTCGCCATGTCCATCAGCAGCCGCAGGGGGCGGGCGGGCACGATCCGGGTGATCGCCGGGCTCTCGGTCAGGGCCTCGAGGCTCTCCAACGGCACGAGGCCGGTGCGCACCGTGCCGCTCCCCTCGTTCACCTCGATGCCGAGGTCGGCGAGCTGGGCGAGGTCGGTGTCGGCTGCCGGGGTGTGGAGGAACACGACCACCCGCGCCGGCTTGGCCGTCCGCTCCGGCGTGACGAGCGCCATGCGGCCGCGATGGGCAGCCAGGCCGGCTCCGCCACCGCGCTTGAAGTCGTCGGACGCCGCGGCCAGCGCCGGGCTCAGCTTCTCGTAGCGCACGACCGGGCCACCCCCTCAGGCGCAGGAGTCTCGGCCACTGCGCCGACCTTGCGCAACTGACAGACTGCGCAGCGATCCGGGCGCTACGGGCCTTCGAGTCGAGAGGCGGACAGGATGACCACGGTGCCTTCGTCGGGAGCGCCCAAGCCGGAGCTCGACGCGCCGCACGACTCCCATGGCGGCGCCAGCCTCCGCGGCAGCAGCGTGGTCCCGCGGTCGAGCAGCTACAGCGGCCGGTTCGGCCGGATGTTCCGCCCGCTGCCGCCGCTGGTCACAGCCGACGCCGACCTGGCCCGGCTCGCCGACGGCATGTGCGACACGGAAGCCGCCGCCAGTGGTGACAACCCCGGGCACCCGGCCGGCTACACCTTCCTCGGGCAGTTCGTCGACCACGACATCACGTTCGACCCGGTGTCCAGCCTGGACCGGCGCAACGACCCCGACGCCCTCAACAGCTTCCGCACGCCTCGCTTCGACCTCGACTCCCTCTATGGGTCGGGCCGGGCCGACAGCCCCTACCTGTACGACCAGGAGGACCCGGTCAAGCTCCTGGTCGGCCGCAACAGCGCCACCGTCCACGAGCCGGTCGACCTGCCACGCAACCACCAGGGCCGGGCCATCATCGGCGACCCGCGCAACGACGTGCACACGATCCTGGCCCAGATGCACCTGGCCTTCGTCAAGCTCCACAACGCCGCCGTGGACCACCTCCGGTCCCAGTTCTTCCCCGACGGCGAGCTGTTCGACGAGGCCCGACGGCTGACGCTGTGGCACTACCAGTGGGTCGTGGTCGACGACTTCCTCCGCCGGCTGGTGGGCCCCGAGGTGCTGAACTCGGTGATCCGCCGCGACAAGGCCAGCGGCCGGCTGGAGACCAGCCTCCGCTTCTACCGCTGGAAGCGCCAGCCGTTCATGCCGGTCGAGTTCTCGGCCGCCGCCTACCGCTTCGGCCACAGCCAGGTCCGGCCGACCTACCGCCTCAACGACACTCTCGACGTGCTGCCCATCCTCACCGACATCCGGACGCCGCACCCGCTGCAGCACCTCGGGGGCTTTCGGCCGCTGCCGAAGCGGTGGACCATCCAGTGGGACCTCTTCTTCGAGCTGGGCCGCTCGGCATCGGCGGCCAACCCGCTGCAGGTCAGCCGCAAGATCGACACCAAGATCTCCAAGCCGATGTGTGCCCTCCCGGTCGCCGTGGACCGGGACCGGCGGTCGCTGGCCCTGCTGAACCTGCTCCGCGGCCGCTCCCTGTCACTGCCGTCCGGGCAGGCGGTGGCGGCGGCGATGGGCACCTCGGTGCCCAACGAGCGCCTGGGCCTCACCGGGGAGACCCCCCTCTGGTACTACGGCCTGCGCGAGGCCGAGGTGCTCGAGGACGGCCAGCGCCTCGGCCCCACCGCCGGCCGCATCGTGGCCGAGGTCCTCGTCGGCCTCCTCTCGGCCGACCAGTCGTCGTTCCTGCGCCGCGCCCCGGACTGGCGGCCCGAGCTCCCCTCGGCCGAGCCCGGCACCTTCACGATGCCGGACCTCCTGCGCTTCGCCGGCGTGGTCTAGCCGACCGCCCACCGGCGGGGCGCTCGGCGGCCCGTGGCCAGGGTGCCCCGCCCCCCGCATGGGCAGCGCCAGGCCAGGCGGACGCCATCGGGGCCGTTGCTGATGGCGGTGATGTCGTCGGGGCCGAGCAGCACCCGGCGCCCGTGCCCGGGGCAGTGGTCGGAGAACATAAGGGACAGGGTGCGCCTCCTCCCCCCGCCGGGCAAGCGGCAGGAATGACATCCGTCGTAGGATTTCTGCCATGTCCTCCCGACGTCCGCACGTGGTCGTGGCCCTCATTGCCCACGGTGTTTCCCCCTTCGAGCTGGGCGTGGCCTGCGAGGTGTTCGCCATCCAGCGGCCCGAGCTGGTCGACCCCTGGTACCGCTTCGTCGTCTGCTCGGCCGACGCACCCCCGATCCGCTCCAGCTGGGGCTCGTTCTCCCTGGTCGACGTCTCCCCGCTGAGCGCCCTGGACCGGGCCGACACCGTGGTCATCCCGGCGTGGCCGGCCCGGGGGAGCGGATCCCCGCCCGAGGTGGTGGCCGCCCTGCGCCGCGCCGCTCGTCGCGGGGCCCGCATCCTCACCGTGTGCACGGGGGCCTTCCTGGCCGCCGAGGCGGGGCTGCTCGACGGCCGGGCGGCCACCACGCACTGGATGTGGTCGGCCGAGCTGGCCGAGCAGTACCCCTCGGTGGATGTGCACCCCGACGTCCTCTACGTCGACGCCGGGCAGGTGATCACGTCGGCCGGCACCGCCGCCGGCATCGACCTGTGCCTGCACGTCGTGCGGCTGGACCACGGGGCCGAGGTGGCCAACGCGGTGGCCCGGCGGATGGTGGTCCCGCCCCAGCGCGCCGGAGGCCAGGCCCAGTTCGCCGAGGCGCCTGTCCCGACCTGCCCGGCCGACGACCCGCTGGCCGACGTCGTCGACTGGGCGGTGGCCAACCTCGACCGTGAGCTGTCCATCGAGGCGCTGGCCGCCCGGGCGGCCATGAGCCCCCGCACGTTCGCCCGCCGCTTCCGCTCGGCCACCGGCACCACGCCGTTGCAGTGGATCCTGCGCCAGCGGGTGCTGCTGGCCCAGCGCCTCCTCGAGACGACCGACGAGCCGGTCGAGCGCGTGGCCCAGCAGGTCGGCTTCGGCTCGGCTGCGGTGCTGCGTGAGCACTTCGGCCGCCAGGTCCACACCACGCCCCAGGCCTACCGCCGCACCTTCCGCCAGGAGAGCGCCTGACGCCCGCCTCCGCAACGGCCGGGAGCTCGCCACGTCCCTCGGTACGCAGCTCCTGTCCGCTCAGGGCTCGGGCCAGCGGACCTTCCAGGCGTCGGGGTCGGCGAGGAGCTTGGCCACGGGACGGGGGAAGCGACCGCTCACGATGTCGGCCAGGGTCACCCGCTCGAGCACGGCCCGCAGACTGGCCCTGGCGGCGATCCACACCTCCTGCAGGTGGGTGGCCGGGCCTTCGTAGACGGCGAGGTCGGGCCGGTCTCCCCGGACCTCGGCCAGCGGGCCGTCGACCAGCCGGAGGACGTCGGCGGCGGTGATGTCGGTGGCCGGCCGGGCCAGGCGGTAACCGCCCTCGGCGCCCCGCTGGCTCACCACGAGCCCGCCCCGCCGGAGGTCGAGGAGGATGTTCTCTACGAACTTCACCGGCATCGACTGGGCCGCGGCCAGCCGGTCGGCGGTCATGGCGCCGCTGGGCTCGGCCGTCAGCGTCAGCAGGGCCCGCATGGCGTACTCCGCCTTGGCCGAGATGTGCACACCGGCATTGTGACCGACGGCCTCGACGACGCCGCTACGCGCCCGGCGGCTCGGATACGACTGCGGGGCCTCTGACCTCGGACCGACGGGCCTCGAACCGGTCCCGGAGGATCCGACCTCCGACCAGGAGGCCGGCGGCCGTGGCCAGCAGCAGGAACACGCCGACCGCCGACGTCGGCACGCCGAGAAGCTTGAGCGACGAGGCGACGAGCACGACGACGAGCACCGGACGGATGACGGCGTCGTTCGCCCGCGAGGACACGCGGGCCCCGAGGTACACGCCCGGCACGCTGCCGAGCAGGAGGGCGCCGGTCAGCGCCAGCTCGAAGTCGCCGAACAGCAGGTGCCCGAAGGCGGCCGAGAGCACCAGGGGAACGGCCTGCACGAGGTCGGTTCCCACCAGCTGGGAAGCCTTCAGGCGTGGGTACAACGCCAGCAGCAGCACGATCATGAGCGACCCCGAGCCCACCGAGGTCATGCCCACGGTCAGGCCGCCGACGATCCCGATCCCGAGCGTCGGCAGGGGCCGCAGGGCCGGACGGTCCGACGCCTCGGACGAGACCCGGCCCCGGTCCAGCACAGCCTTGCCCACCATGGCCGACGCGGCGACGAGGAGGGCGAGGCCGAGGGCCACCTTGATCCGGTCCTGCACGACCTCGCCGTCGCCGAGCGAGCGGAGGATCAGCACCCCGATGAAGGCCGAGGGCACCGACCCGAGCGCCAGCCACTTCACGAGCCGCAGGTCGACGGTCCCCCGCCTGAGGTGCACACCCCCGCCGATCGGCTTCATGACGACGGCGGCGACGAGGTCACTCGACACCGCGGCCAGCGGCTGGACGTTGAAGAAGAGCACGAGCAGCGGCGTCATGAGCGCGCCGCCACCCATCCCCGTGAGGCCGACGACGAAGCCGACGACCAGGCCCATGGCGCTGACCCCGAGGTCCATCGTCAGCCAGCTTCGACTCGGTGGCGCACGGCCGGCATCGGGATCCTCTGCTTAGTTGAGTAACCCCATCAACCTTATGGAGATGACTGGGCCCTGTCAATCGGGGAGGACCCTGGCCGCCGCCGACCCGGCAGGACCGCCGGCAACGCCAGGTACGATCCGCCGGAGGACGACGGGGGGCTGAAGGAGCAGCAAGGGTGCACAGCGCAGCAGGTGGGCCCCATCGGGTGGTCGTGGTGGGGAGCGGCTTCGGCGGGCTGTTCGCGGCCAAGGCGCTGAAGGACTCGCCGGTCGAGGTCACGCTGATCGCCCGCACCACCCACCACCTGTTCCAGCCGCTGCTGTACCAGGTGGCCACCGGCATCCTGTCGGAGGGGAAGATCGCACCGGCCACCCGTGAGGTGCTGCGCAACCAGCGCAACGCCCGGGTGCTGCTCGGCGACGTCACCTCCATCGACCTCGGGTCCAGGACCGTGACCTCGGTGCTCCCCGGCCGCTCGGTGGTGACGCCCTATGACAGCCTCGTGGTGGCCGCCGGCGTGGCCCAGTCCTACTTCGGCAACGACCACTACGCCGAGCACGCCCCGGGGATGAAGACCATCGACGACGCCCTCGAGCTGCGGGGCCGGATCTTCGAGGCCTTCGAGCTGGCCGAGGCGTCGACCGATCCCGAGGAGATCGACGAGCTGCTCACCTTCGTGATCATCGGGGCCGGCCCCACCGGGGTCGAGATGGCCGGGCAGATAAGCGAGCTCGCCCGCCGGACCCTCCCGGGCGGGTTCCGCTCGATCGACCCCAGCCGCGCCCACGTCGTGCTGCTGGACGCAGCCCCCGCCGTCCTCGGCGGCTTCGGCGAGAGGCTGTCCCGCAAGTGCGCCGAGCACCTGCGCAGCATGGGGGTCGACCTGCAGCTCGGGGCCAAGGTCGTCGGCCTTGACGCCACCGGAGTGGATGTCGAGGACGAGTCGGGTCACCGGCGCATCCCTTCCTTCTGCAAGATCTGGGCGGCAGGCGTGTCGGGGTCCCCGCTCGGCCAGCAGCTGGCGGCGCAGTCGGGTGCCGGCCTCGACCGCGCCGGACGGGTGCAGGTCGAGGCCGACCTCACGCTGCCGGGCCACCCGGAGGTCTTCGTGGTGGGCGACATGATCGCCCTCGACGACCTCCCGGGCATCGCCCAGGTCGCCATCCAAGGCGGGCGCCACGCCGCCGCCCAGATCGAACGGTCGATCGACGGCCGCCCCCGCACGACGTTCGCCTACCACGACAAGGGAAGCATGGCGGCGGTCTCACGCCTCTACGCCCTCGTCAAGGTCGGGCGGCTGCAGCTGTCCGGCCGGATCGCCTGGCTCCTGTGGCTCGGCGTCCACCTCGTCTACATCGTCGGCTTCAAGAACCAGCTCTTCACCGTCTTCCACTGGACGGTGAACCTGCTGAGCCCCGAGCGCAGCGAGCGGACGACCACCGCGCAGCAGGTGGTGGCCCGCACGGCCCTGCAACGGCTCGAGGTCGTGAGGAGCGTCACCGCCGATCCGCAAGATCGTGCGAAGCGGCCCGGCCCCAGCTGACTTGGTGGCCCTCGAGATCGACGGCTTCGACGCCGAGCGCAGGGCGGCGGAGCGCGCGAGTATTCGGCGGCGGAGGTGGGTCAGATGACGTCAGCCAAGCGGATCGCCGACATCACGGCCGGCCACGTGCTCGAGCAGGGTGTGCGCTTGTCCCGCTCCCGGCTGTGGGACTTCGAGCGGGCCTACTACGAGCGCCAGGGGCTGAGGGCGTGGGGTGACGGCGAGGTTCCGTGCGCCATCACCTCGAACCCGGTCATCGCCGCCGGGTACGCCGAGGTCATCGTCGCCTTCCTCCGGGACTGCCACGCCGCGGGCCGCCTCGACCCGGCCCGTCGCGTGCACGTGGTCGAGCTGGGCTCGGGATCCGGTCGCCTCGGGTACGGCCTGCTCCGCCACCTGCGGCCGCTCCTGGCGGCGACGCCGCTGTGCGAGCAGCCCGTCACCGTCGTCCTGACCGACTTCGATGGGCCGAAGCTGGAGCAGCTGGCGGCGTCGCCGCAGTTCGCCCAGGACCTGGCCGACGGCTGGCTCGACTTCGCCGTCGTCGACGCCGCGGCACCCGGCGAGGTGCGCACCTGGCGCGGCGACGAGGTGGTGGCCGGAGCTCCGCTCGTGGTGGTGGCCAACTACGTCTTCGACAGCATCCCGGCCGACGTCTACGCCGTGAAGAAGGGCGCTGTCCACGAGGTGGGCCTCACCATGCTGGCCGACACCCCCACCCTCGACCGGCACGCCCCGAACGCCCTGAGCCGCCTGCGCCTCAGCTGGCAGCCGGCCGACGAGCCGGCCCAACCGACCGGCAACCCGGCCGTCGACGCCGTGCTGGCCCGCTACGCCGAGGTGCTGGACTCGACCACGGTCACGATCCCGACCGCCGCCCTGGGCTGCCTGGCCCGGCTGTCCTCGGCCGCCGACGCCCCGACCCTGGCGCTCGTGGCCGACAAGGGGTGGAGCCACCTCCGTGACCTCACCACCCAGGGCCCACCGGTGGTCGTGCCCGACGCCGGCTCGTTCTCGGTGATGGTCAACTTCGACGCCATCGCCCGGGTCGTGCGGGCCGGAGGCGGCACCGCCCTGCTGCCGCCGCACCGGGCCCAGCAGCTGGTGGTCGGGGCGTTCGTGCTGGGCGCGCTCCCCGTGCCGGAGACCGCCCACCGCTACGCCGACACGCTGGCCGAGGGTGGGCCGGACGACGTCTTCTCCGTCCGCCAGGGCCTCGCCGCCGACGGGCCGCTCACCCTGCAGCAGGCCCTCAGCAAGCTGCGCACCAACCGCTTCGACAGCCAGGTCTTCCTCGAGCTGTTCCCCACCCTCCACGACCATGCCGCCGAGGCTGAGGGCGCCGAGGTCACCGACCTTGCCCTCGCCGTCCGGCGGGTGCGGGCCCTGTGGTTCGCCATCGGCGAGCCACAGGACGTCGCCCTGTGCCTCGGGGTGCTGCTGTCGCGGATCGGCCACCACCGCGAGGCGCTCGAGCTTTTCGCCGAGTCGGCCGAGCTGCGAGGGCCGACGTCCTCCTGCCTCCTCGCCTCGGCCATGGCCCGCCACGCCCTGCGCGAGCTGGACCAGGCGCTGAAGGACGTGAGCGAGGCGCTGGCACTGGCCCCGGGACATGACGCGGCGCGCCACCTGGCCGTCCGGCTCGAGGTCGAGCTGGGCCGCGACGACGGAGGGGCGGTGCTCGGATGACCACCAGCACGGCCGCCCCGCTCCTCGACGGGCTCGTCGAGTTCCTGCGCGACGACGGCTGGCCGGTCACGCTGCCACCGGGCCCGGTCCCGAGCGTGGCCACCCGCTGCGCCGGCAGCACCTCTGAGTGGGACTGCACCGGCCGCACCTTCGAGCAGCAGGGCCAGGCGGTCTTCGACTCCGACCTGCCGTTCACCGTCCCTCCGGACCTGCGGCCCGGCGTCGCCCTGCTGCTCGTCCGGGCCAACTGGAGCCTGCACACGGGGGCCTTCGCCCTCGACCCCGCCACCGGCCGGGTCCGGCTGCGCACGTCGCTGGTCTCGACCTCCGGCGGCAGGCTCGAGGCCGCGGCGGCCAAGTCCCTGGTCTACGCCAACGTGCTGATCGTCGACCGCTGCCTGCCCACGCTGCAGGCGGCGGTCTCTGGCGGCCTGGGCATCCCCCAGGCCCTCGACCAGCTCGCCCTCTAAAGACAGCAGTCTGCCCAGACCCGCAGGAGGTCACTGGGTCTGGCGGCCGGGGTGCAGCTCTTCGATGAGGAGGGTGGCCACCAGCTCGTCGAGGGACTTCACCGAGTACTTGTCGACGTGGTGGGGGGTGCTCTCGCCCGGGCTGCCGTCGGCGCCGTAGGTGAGGAACACGAAGCGGCCAGCCGTGAGCTGGGCCATCTGGCGGAAGGCGAACTCGCCCTGGTCGCCCAGGCCGCTGGAGGCGATGACGTGGAGGCGGATGCCGCGGGCGGCGGCGGCCTGGGCGTCGGCGGCGTAGCTGGGCTCGTCCTGGTAGTCGGTGTGGGGGGCGGCGTCGCCGACCAGCACGATGACCTTGGCCACCTCGTCGCCGCCCCAGGCCGGCTTGGTCACGGCCTCGTGGAGGCCGGCCGAGACGCTCTCGGGGATGTCGCCGCCGCCGCCGGCCTTGACCTCGCCGAGGGCACCCCGGAAGGCGCCGACGTCCCCGGTGAGGTCGAACGTGCGGGTGACGTAGTCGTCGCCCCGGTCCTTGAAGGCGGTGAGGCCGAAGCGGATGCGGGAGCCGGCGCCGGCCGTGGCCACCACCTTGGAGGCGGTGCTGGCCATGTTGGCGGTGAGGCGCTCGAGCTCGTCACCCATGCTCCCGGTGGCGTCGAGGAGGAACATGACGTCGAGCTTCACGGGGTCGGCGGCGCTGGCGCCCACGGTCACCGTCAGGTCCGGCCCTGCCGCCGCGAGGGTGGCGGTGGCCCGGGCCCCGCCCGCCTCGACCACGACCGGCCACGGCCCCGAGCCGGCGCCCTCGGTGGCCTTCGGGAGGAACAGCGCCCTCCCGTCGCTGTGGGTGCGGGCGTCGAGGAGCGGATCCCGATCCGGAGCACCCTCGCCCCGGCCGACCACGACCCGGGCCCCGAGGACCGGGTGGCCGTCGGCGGCGACGACCCGCACGACCCGTCGGCCGGTCACATCCACGTCGAGGACCCCGGTCCTCGACGCCTTCGCCCGGTAGGCCAGGTAGTCGTCGAAGCGCTCGTTGTCGTCGACGCTGCCGGCGTTGACGGAGGTGGACGCAGGGGCGCCCGCCGATGCGACGGTCGACGCGGCTGCCGGGCTCGGCCGTGCGGCCGCTCCCCCCGTCGTTGCTTCGTCGGTGGCGGCCAGCGTCTCGCTCCCGGCGGTGGCTCCGCCGCTCTTGTCGGCCGTCGGCGGGGCGCCGTCGAGCCAGCCACGGCCGCCAGCCGCTTCGGTCGTTGCTGACGGCGACGAGCAGCCGGCCAGCAGCGTTCCCGTGGGGAGGGCGACGGCGAGCAGGCTGCAGGCGAGGAGGCGGGAGCGCAACATGGCCTTGAGACGGCCGCCACCGGACCTCCGGTTCCAGGCGGTTGCCGGGTCTTCGGCGATCCTGAGCACGAGCTGGGCTGGCTGTCGGGCCGGTCAGCGCCAGGGCAGGGGTGCCAAACCCGTGGGGGGCGTGGACGGTGGGCAGGCGCGAGGCACCAACGGGCGGGGGCGCGTCGACCCCTCGGCCTACCCACCGGTCACGGACCTGGCGGCGTCAGCTGGCGGTGCCGCAGCCGCAGTCGGGCCCGCAGCCCGCCGAATCGCCGGAGCCGCACGTGCAGCTGGCAGACGCGGCGTCGGCCTCGCTGGATGATCCGCAGCCGCACGAGCAGGGCTCGGTGGCGGCTTCGATCTCGGTCGTGTCCGTGGTGGTCAAGGTGTCCTCACCTCCTCCCCTGTCTTGGTCGTGAGGAGGATGGAGGAGGAGCCGTCGGGGGCGGCGCAACAACCGCACGGACAAGCTGGCGCGGCCGCGGACGCGGCATCGACATCGTTGAGCCGGGCGCCGCAGCCGCACACCGACTGCTCGATGAGCGCCAGCTCGGCCTCGAGGTCGAGGGCCTCCGGCGCGGGGAGGTCGGGGATGCAGGAGCACGCTCCGGATGCATCGCGCCCGCCGCCATCGGGGTCCTCGGCCATGCGGGTGTACACATGGGTGAGCTGGTCGGCGAAGGCTGCGGCCTCCCGTGCCCGCAGGCGCGCCTCCCGGATCTTGTGGGCCACCAGGTGCCGCAGCGTGGTGCGGGTGTCGGAGCAGGTGCCCTGGCGCCAGAGGTCGAGGAGCGAGCGGATCTCGTCAAGGCTGAGGTCGAGCGCCTTGGCCCGCAGGATGAAGCGCAGGCGCTCCTCGGCGTCGTCGCCGTACAGCCGGTAGCCGTTCGGGGACCGCTCGGGCTCGCCCAGCAGGCCGACGCTCTCGTAGTACCGGAGGGTGGCGGTGCTCAGACCGAGCCGTGCTCCAAGCTCGCCGATCCGCAGGTGTGCTTCCACGGAGGCGAGCGTAAGCCTTCAAGTCGGCTTCAATGTCAAGGGGGACTTCGCTCGCTCGTCGAAACTGGCAGGATCGGGTCCGACGCAGAGACACGGGCGACACGGGGAAGGAGCCGGATGGCCGTCACAGGACGAGCGGACGGGCTGTGCTGCGCTCCCGTGACCGGGGCGCCGCTCGGCGAGGACGAGGCCGCCGAGCTGGCCCGCATCCTCTCGGCGCTGGCCGACCCCGTCCGCCTGCGCCTGGTGTCCCTGGTGGCCGCGAACGGCGAGGTCTGCTCGTGCGATCTCGAGGAGCCGCTGGGCCGCAGCCAGCCGACGATCAGCCACCACACCCGGGTCCTGGTCGAGGCCGGTCTGCTCGTGGGCGACAAGCGCGGCCGCTGGACGTGGTGGTCCCTGGTCCCCGGCCGGCTGGCCGAGGTGCGCGCCGCGCTCGGCGGGTAGACGCGGCGTTCAGGGGCTGGCGAGCATGCTTCGCAGCCGCAGGGCCATCCAGGGTCGGCGGCCCCAGGCCAGCAGCTGGCCCTTCGGGATGGCCCGCCACTGGTTGATCCGGCCCCAGCCGACCAGCAGGAAGGCAGCCGGGTCGGCCGACAGGTGGCAGTCCACCTCTCGGTCGGACGGCGGTTCGACGGTCAGGGCCCCGTCGTCGAACAGCAAGCCGAAGCGGCCGCCGCCGCGCAGACGGATGTCGTAGCGGCACCGCCTCCCCGCCGCCGCCTCCTGGACCACCAGGTCACGAGGCCCGACCACCTGCATCACCTGGACGATGAAGCCCTCCAGGATCAGTGCAGCGTGGGCGGGGTCGATGACCCACGGGCGGCCGGCGGCCTTGGCGATGTCATACCCGTGGACCACCGCCTCGTTGAGCAGATGACAGGTGAGCACCCTCAGGGGGAGGGCGGTTCCGGCCACGATCCACGGGCACGGGTCATCGCCCGATCCGGCCCCGGAGGCATCCAGGAAGTCCTTCGACCGGCTCTCGATCCGCCCGGCCAGCACCCCGAGGTCCCGCTCGGCCTCACCGTCGACCAGGCCGATCGTGAGCCCCCCGAGCTCGTCCAGCGCCCGCAGCGGAGAGCCCCGATCCCGGCGAGCGAGGGAGGGGACGAGGTCGAATGCCTGGCTCAGGTGGGTGGCCAGCTGCGCCACGTTCCACTCCCCGAGGGCCATCACCTCGGGGTCGGGCACCGACCGCAGCAGCTCGGCCACCTGCGTGGTGGCCTGACCGAGCGCCGTCCGTGCGCTCGGCCAGTCGACCTCGCCCACCCTCGTCATCTCCGCTCCCCCGTCGTCGGCGGCACCGTACCCCAGCGATCGGGAGGCGGCGGGGGCCGGGAGACGGGCGTCAGCGCTAGTCGCGGAGGATGGACAGGAGCCGCAGCATCTCGACGTAGAGCCAGACGAGCGTGACCATGATCCCAAAGGCGGCGAACCAGCCGAAGCGGGTCGGCACGCCCTGGCGGGCCGCCTTCTCGACCATGTCGAAGTCAAGGACGAGGTTGAGCGAGGCCAGGCCGATGGCGAACAGGCCCACGAGGATGCCCAGCGGGCCCTCGCGAAGGCCAAGACCGCCGTCGACGAAGATCCCGGCGACGAGGTTCACCATGATGAGGACGAAGAAGCCGATCGTGGCGCCCACCACCATCTTGGTGAACTGGGGGGTGACCCGGATGCGCCCGCTCTTGTAGAGGCCGAGCATCACCGAGGTGACCACCGTCGTCCCGAGGACGGCCTGGACCACGATGCCGGGGTACCGGGCGTTGAAGAACTGGCTGATCCCACCGAGGAAGACGCCCTCGATGGCGGCGTAGGCCATGATCACCCCCGGGTTCATCACCTGCTTGAAGATGATGACCAGGGCGAGGACGAACCCGATGAGAGCCGCAGGAAGGGCCAGGCCGCCCAGACCGAGGGCCCACGTGATGCCACCGGTGGTGAAGGCGATGGCGAGCAGCAGGACTGTTCGGGTGACGACGTCGTCGACGGTCATGCGGCCGGTGTCTCGGGAGGTGGCCGACGGTCCGGAGAAAGAGTCTTCGAACGGGTCGGCTGCCGGTAGCCCCTGACCGACAAAGGCC